>CAYOXR010000468.1:0-9558 GCA_964407955.1 uncultured bacterium
AGGAGAAGATCCTGGGCGCCAAGCGAGCGGGCATCAAGCACATCATCTTCCCGGCCAAGAACGGTGCCGACATGAAAGACATCGCCGCCCACCTGACCAAGAGCCTGTCGCTGCACGAGGTCGACGACCTGGACGGCGTGCTGGAGCTGGCCCTGGTCGGCGGCCTGGAAGCGCTGGAACGGCGTGGCTCCGGCAGCGGCAGCGGGCGCAAACGCAGCCGCCGGCGGAGCGGCAAGGCCGGCGAAGCGGGGGTCCAGGCCTGAGCGCCTGAGTCGACACGGCAATGGGCGGGCGGGCCGGCGTGAGTTCGGCCCGCCCGCACCGTCCCCGACCCCGAGCCACGAGAGCCGACAGGGCTGAGGTATCGTGGCGCATGTCCGTTCCACGCCCTTCTCGCCGGCCCCTCATCGCCGGCAACTGGAAGATGCACAAGCTGCCCAGCGAGGCGAGCGCCTGGCTGGGGGCGTTCCTGGGCCGCCTAGACGACGTCGCTCACGACCACTGTGAGCTGCTGCTGAACGTCCCCTACACACACCTCGCGCCCATGGTGGCAGTGGCGCGCGGAAGCGCCGTCGCCATCGGTGCTCAGGACGTCAGCGCGCACGCCGAGGGGGCGTTCACCGGCGAGGTCTCCGCCGGCATGCTGCGTGACGTGGGGGCACGTTACGTCATCGTCGGGCACTCCGAGCGGCGCGCCTACCACGACGAGGACGACGCCCTCGTGAACGCCAAGCTCACCCGGGCGCTGGACGAGGGGCTGGTGCCCATCCTGTGCGTGGGCGAGAAGGAGGACGAGCGGCTCGCCGGCGACGCCGAAACGGTGGTGCTGCGTCAGCTCGCGGCCGACCTCGAGGGCGTGGCGCTGGGATCGCCCGACGCCCTCGTCATCGCATACGAGCCGGTGTGGGCGATCGGCACGGGCCGAACGGCCACCGCTGACGACGCCCAGCAGATGGGGGCCACCGTCCGCACCGCGTTGGTGTCGCGCTTCGGCGACGAAGCCGGGGCCGTGCGCGTGCTGTACGGTGGCAGCATGAAACCCGACAACGCAGCCGAGTTGCTGGCGCGCCCCGACGTCGACGGCGGACTCATCGGCGGCGCCAGCCTCGACGCGGACCAGTTGCTCGCCATCGTGGCGGCGGGGCGATGAGCCTCCTCGACGACCTCCGCGACAAGCTCGCGGGCCTGTCGGCCGACGCCCTGCTCGTCACCGGGCCAGCCAACGTCCGCTACCTCTCCGGCTTCACCAGCCCGGAGGACGCCGTGGTGCTCATCACGCCGGAGGCCGCCTCGCTCGTCACCGATGGCCGCTACACCGCTCAGGCCGGCGAGGAGTCGCGCCTCGAGGTCGTCATCGCCTCGAGCTGGGAGGAGCGCGTCCCCGAGATGGCATCGGGACACAGGCTGGCGGTCGAGGGCGAGTACCTGAGCCTGCAGCGCTACCGCCGTCTCAGCGAACGCCTGGGCAGCGAGCCGCTCGCCACGGAGGCCTTCCTCGCACCGTTCCGGCTCATCAAGACGGCTCAGGAGATCGCCGATTTGCGCGAAGCCGCGCGCATCACCGACCTGGCCTTCGAGCGCGTCGTGCCGATGATCGAGCCCGGCGTGCGGGAGATCGAGGTGGCGCTCGAGCTCGAGCGCCACATGCGGCTGGCGGGCTCCAACGGCGCGGGCTTCCACATCATCGTGGCGAGCGGCACACGAAGCGCCATGCCCCACGGGGTGGCGTCCACCAAGACGATCGAGGCCGGCGACCTGGTGACGCTCGACTTCGGCGCGGTCTACAACGGTTATCACGCGGACATGACGCGAGCGGTGGCCGTCGGGCCCATCGCGCCGGAGCTTCGGCGGCTGTTCGACGCCGTGTTGGAGGCGCAGCAGGCGGCGCTTGACGCGGTCGCTCCCGGCCGCTCGGGGAGCGATCTCGACGCCGTCGCCCGTGACCTGCTGGCCGGTCACGATCTGGCCGAGGCGTTTTCCCATTCGCTGGGACACGGCACCGGCCTGGAGATCCACGAGGGGCCGCGCCTGTCGCACCGGAGCGACGATGTGCTGGCGCCGGGCATGATCGTCACGGTCGAGCCGGGCGTCTATCTTCCGGGTTTCGGGGGCGTCCGTGTCGAGGACCTTGCGCTGGTCACGGAGAGCGGCCGCGAGGTGCTGTCCAGGAGCCCGAAGGCGTTCCGGCAGGTCTAGCCGAGCGAGAGGGCCCAGTCACGGGCCGCGGCGAGCAAGTCGGCAACCGACTCGGCGTCGCCCGCTTCGCAGTAGATGCGCAGGACCGGCTCGGTGCCGCTGGGCCGGTAGAGCAACCAGGCGTCTTCGTCGAGGTCGAGCTTCGCGCCGTCGCGGCGCTCCACCGCCGTGACGCGACGCCCGCCGAAGGTGGCCGGCGGGTCGGCCAGCGCGGCCATCACACGGTCCCTGAGCGCGATATCGGGGAGCTCGAGGTCGACGCGGTCATAGGCGTGGCGCCAGTGCGTCTCGCGTTCGATGGCGCGGAAGCGTTCGGCGAGCGTGACCCCGCTGCGCGCAGCGCTCTGCAGCAACAGCAGGGCGTTGACGATGCCGTCGCGCTCGGGAAGGTGGCCGGCCACCCCGAAGCCGCCGGACTCCTCGCCACCGATCAACACGTCACCCTCCAGCATGGCGGCCACGATGTACTTGAAGCCGACCGGCGTCTCGATGACGCGGCGTCCGCGACTCGCAGCAAGGCGCTCGACCACGCGGGAGACCGTGAAGGTCTTCACCACCGCGCCCGGCAGGCCGAGACCGTCGAGCTCGTCGAGGAGCACCGCGAAGATCTGGTGGGCGTTGAAGTAGGCGCCGCCGCGCAGGACCACCCCGAGCCGGTCCCCGTCGCCGTCCGTGGCCGCCGCGAACCAGGCGTCCTCGTCGCGCATGCGCGCCGTCGCCTCCTGCAGGTTGACGGCGATCGGCTCCGGGTTGACGCCGTAGAACAACGGATCCGGGCGGCCGCGGACCTCCTCGACGGTCACGGTCAGCTGGCGCGAACGGACGAACCCCGCCAGCCAACCGGCGGCTGCACCCCCCATGGCGTCATGGAGGAGGCGGCCGCCGGCGGCGGCAAGGACGTCCATCGCCAGGAGGCGCTCCAGGGCATCGTAGTAGGCGGCCCGCACGTCGAAGCGCTCGACGGACCGTCGCGGCCCGGCGGGGGCCGGGATGGCGTCCGCGGGCCGGACCCGGCCCGCCACGTCTCGGTAGATGTCGTCCGTGGCGGTGCCCCCGTACGGGCCCTTGAGCTTGAAGCCCTGGTAGATGGGGGGGTTGTGCGAAGCCGTCAGCATCACCCCGCCGTCCGCAGCCAGGTGGGTGACGGCGAACGACAGCGCCGGCGTCGGCAGATAACCGTCGGAGAGCAACGCTTCCAGACCGAAGTCCGCCAGCGTCTCGGCCGCAGCACGGGCGAACAGCTCACCGGCGAAGCGGGTGTCGTAACCGACCAGCACGCGCTTGGCGCCACGCTCGAGGAGATGCTCGCCGTAGGCGCAGGCCGCGCGGCGAACGTTGGCGACCGTGAAGCCGTCGGCGATCACATCCCGCCAGCCATCGGTACCGAAGACGAGCCTGTCCGCTGTGTCCAACCCGGCTCCCTTCGCGCTCGGCGGGCGCGTCCCGAGCCCGCCACGGCCGGCCCCGGCGCGCGGTCGTGTGGGAATGTACCACGCGGTGCAGCCACACCGCGAGGCTAGACTGGCGCATGCCCGTGGTCATCAAGTACGGCGGAAACGCCATGACCGACGACGCGACGCGCGCCGCCGTGGCGGCCGAGATCCGCGCCCTGTTCGACGCGGGCGAGCAACCTGCCGTGGTCCATGGCGGTGGCCCATTCATCACCGCTGCACTGGACGCTGCCGGCCTGCCGCACCGCTTCGAACGTGGCTTGCGGGTGACCACACCCGAAAGCCTGGACGTGATCGAGCGGGTGTTGACGGTGCTGTCAAAACGCCTCGCCCAGGACATCGGGCCGGCCATCGGCCTCAGCGGCCGCGACGCCGGCCTGCTCACGGGCGAACCCCGGGCGCCGTCGCTGGGCCGGGTGGGCCGGGTGACCGGCGTGAACACGGTGGCACTGCGCGCGCTCACCGAGAGCGGGTTCGTCCCCGTGCTCGCCTGTCTGGCGGTCGACGCGTCGGGCGGGTTGCTGAACGTCAACGCCGACGAGGTGGCGGCTGCCGTGGCGGGAGCGCTGGCGGCAGGTGTGATCTTCCTCACGAACGTCCCCGGCGTGCTCGACGAGCCGCGCCGCGCCGACAGCGTGCTGGCGACACTCACTCGGGACGAGGCGGCGCAACGGGTCGCCGACGGCCGCATCGCCGGCGGCATGATCCCGAAGGTGGAGGCGGCGATGGACGCATTGCGGCAGGGCGCGAGCTATGCGCTGATCGCCGATGGGCGCGATCCACGCAGCGCCCGTGACGCCCTGAACGGTACCGGCGGCACGCGCCTGGTCGGACGTGACAGATTTTGAGAATCCTGTAAGGCCTCTCCTGCTACACTCCATTCCAAGCCGCAGGAGAGGAGCCCCGATGCTCGACCGACTCTCAGAATTCCCCACACAGGCGCTCGTTTACCAGTCGCGCCGGCTCGAACTCGGAATCATCGCCGGCGGGGCGTGTGACGAGGATATCGACCTGTTCGTGGCCATCGAGAGCGAGCTCGGGCGCCGAATCGCCCTGAGGGGCGCCCTTCCCGGCATTCTCGACGCCGTCGTGGATCCGCGCGACTGATCGCAGCGCCGCCCTCCCAACGCTCCCCTGACGTGTTCTTTGTCCAGCCAGACATGAATTCTTTCCACTTGCGAATGCTCTGCGTCTGGTAACCTAGCCGGGATGCCGACTCGCCGCCAGCTCCTTGTTGGACTCTCCGTCGTTTGCCTGAGCCTCGGCGCGGCGTGGGCCGAGCCGAGCAGCGTGACCGTGCAGCCTGGCGACACGCTGTGGGGCATCGCCCAGCGCTACGGGACCACCATCGATGCCCTTCGGAAGGCCAACGCCATCACAGGCAGCGACCTCATGCCGGGCACGACCCTGCAGCTTCCCCAAGGTGGGAACGCCAACCCCGACGTGTACGTGGTGCAGCCGGGGGACACCCTCTACAACATCGCGCTGGCGTTCAACCTGAGCGTCGACGACCTCATCGCCTACAACGACCTGAACGGGTCGGTGATCCACCCCGGCCAGACCCTCAAGCTCAAGCCGAGCTCGCCGGCCCCGGCGCCGCTGGTCGTGACGGTCCAGCCCGGTGACTCGCTATGGGGCCTGGCCCAAAGCCATCAGGTGAGCGTGACCGCCCTCATGAGCGCGAACCACCTAGCCCAGGGCGCCGTCCTCCACCCCGGCCAGACCCTCACCGTGCCGGGCCGATACGCGGCTCCCACCACCGACACCGGCGGTCCCGTGCCGCCAACGGTGACGGTGACCAAGGGCGACAGCCTGTGGTCCATCGCCCACAGCCACAACACCACGATCGCGGCCCTGATGAGCGCCAACGATCTGCCCAACACCGAGCTCTTCCCGGGTCAGACGCTGCGCGTCGTGCCACCGGACCAGCTCGGCCCGGCCCGCGCGGCGGTGCTGGCCCCCAATCCGCCGCCGGGAACCATGCATTGGCCGATCCACGGGCCGATTACCTCGCACTTCGGCTATCGCCAGCTCAGGGTCGACGGCTCCAACTTCCACACGGGAATCGATATCGCCGCGAACTCAGGCACGCCGATCCACGCCGCTGTCGGCGGGCGCGTCACGCTCGCCGGCTGGAACGGCGGCTACGGCCTATGTGTGATCATCACCAATGGCAACACCTCCTACTACTACGGGCACGCCTCGGTGCTGCTCGTCACCGCCGGTCAGGTCGTCCAGGCGGGCCAGCTGATTGCACGCGTCGGGGACACCGGTCACTCGACGGGACCGCATCTCCACTTCGAGATCCGCGTCGACAACGAGCCCGTCGACCCACTACCGCTTCTGCAAACGCAAGCGAGCCGCTGACCGCGCCACACCGATGGGCGCAGCTTCTCAGACCACAATGACCATCGCCTGCCAGGAGCATCGCGGCCGGCCAACGCTCAGCGCCCCGTCTCGCGGAGCCGGAGGCGCAACGTGCGCCTGGTAGTCGTCGGCGACATCCACATGCAGGGGGACAAGCTCTGGCACATGCTGCGAGACGCCGGCCTGGCCGACGAAGGCAACCGCCCCACCACCAGCTTCGTGCAGGAGGATGTGCGCCTGGTGCTGCTGGGCGACCTGGTGCATGCCAAGAGCCGTGCGCGCTACGCCGACATCGTGAACGTGCGGCGCTACGACGAGTACAACCCCCGCCATCTGGAGCGCGCGGAGAAGGCGCAGACGACATTCCTCCGTGAGGTCAAGGGGTACCAGGATCGCCTCCCGAAGGACAAGATGGTCATCCTCATGGGCAACCACGACTTCAACGCCGTGCACCCAGAGCAGGGTCCGCTCAGGACCGACGACGTGTCGCACCTGGAGTGGAAGGTCGGATATGGCGGCGAGATGGATCCCGACGTACGGGACTGGATCTTGAGCTGGCCGGCGGAGGTGGTGGTGGAGGAGCTGCACCTCGCTCACGTTGGCCCGCTGTCCGAGCACAACGTCTACGACAACGGCTTCTATCTCGAGAACCGCCGCCGCTGGATCTACGAAGAGCGCGACTTCCTGGAGGGAACCCCCTACCGGCTCGGCATCTACGGCCACACGCCGGTCCGCGGCGGAGTGAACATCGCGTCCCAGGGAAGAGCCATCCTCCTGGACACCAACGGTTACCAGGACGAGTACAGCTACCTCGACATCGACATCAGCGAGCGTCGATACCGGCTGCGCATGCGCGGGCTGTTCTTCGACGAGACGGTGTCGCGCCTGGACGGCTGATAGGCACGGCCTCGCGCCTGCAAGACGGGCGCGCTCACTGCTCGACGCGCTGGTCGTAGGTCGGGGTCATCACGATCCAGGTGCGGAACGGCGCAAGGTCGACGGGCTGGCCGGCAGCGGTGAAGAACTCGATGCCGTTCTTGAGCTGCCAGTGCCCGGCCACCGCCTGTCCGTGCAGGTACAGCGTCGCCGGCCCGCCCTTCAAAGGAATGTAGAGCCGGCCCTCGGGATCGTCCGGAAGCGGCGTGGCGTCGATCTTCGCCAGGACGACGGCATCGACGAGCACGTTCTCGCCCGAAGCGTCGTCGGCTGCGACGCCGTTGCGCACCCAGCGGTAACTGTCCAGCTTGGGGAAGTAACGGAAGCCGGTCTTGTAGGTCTTGCCGAAGCGGTCCGTCACGCTCATGACCGTGGGGGCATCGTGCGGCGGACGATACAGCGTGCCCGTGAGCACACGCGTCCTGGGCGGCAGCAGCCGGTTCACGGCCCGCCGCAGGGCGCCGCCCTCGCTGTAGAGGTTGTACGGCGCCGAGCGGGCCTGACCCCGCACGAACAAGTCGTTGCGGTGGAGGGCGTCGAGCGTGGGCACCGAGGCACGCTTGATGGCGATCATGGCGCCGGGCGAGCCGCCGTCGTGCACCAGCACGGCGTCCATCGATTGCGACAGGGTGACGAAGTAGTCGCGCGCGCTCCGGATCGGCCCGACCTTGCCGGGGTCCGCCGTGTCGTACACCAACATGAGCCGAGTGAGGCCCCCCTCGACGGGCATCTCGATGATGGTGGACGCCTGCTTCAGGCCGGCCTGCGGATAACCGTGCACGTTATCGACCAGCACGGCCAGCGGACGCTCGAGCGTCTCCCGGAAGGGTGCCGGCGACGGCGACGGCGCGCCGGTCCCGGTCGCCGCCCCACCCGGACCGGCGGCCGCACCCCGGCCGGCTGCGGCTGCCTCCACGTTGCCACCCACCTGGCCCGCCCGCGGCGCATTGCCCCCGGGCGTCCGCGTGCCGGTCACGTTGGTGGCGACGTCGGTGTTGCCGGCGGGGGCACCCGCCGTCGCCGGTGCGCCGGCGGCCGGCGTCGGCGCGGTCACCACCGCCTGCACGCTGGGCACCGGCACCAGACGCGGGCTGGCCACCGCCACCTGCGGCGCGATGGTCACGTCACGAGCGGTGCCTGCCGTGGCGGTTGCCTGCGGCGCGGCAAGGGGCTGGGCGGGCGCCACCTGCGCGGCCGCCTGCGGGGCGGCCAGCTGTCGGGGCGCAGCCACCTGGACCGAGGCGGCGGGCGCCTGCAATGCCTCCGGGGCCGCCACGCGGACGGCAGCGGAGGGCGTCTGCAACGGCCGGGCCGGCGTTACCTGCGCCGTGGCCTGAGGCGCCGCCACCGGCCGCGCCACGCTGACGCTCGTTTGCGGTTGCGGCACGCTCCGTGCCGGTGTCACCTGGGCTTGCGCACCGGGATTGGCGAGCTTCTCAGGCGCCGCCACCCTGGCCTGTGGCGCGATCGCCAGGGTGGTCGTCTGCGGCAGCTCGACCTGCGCCTGCGGCTTCGGGATGGTGATGGATGGGGTGATCTGCTCCGGCGGAACCTCGACCGAATTGATCTCCGGCAAGGTGGTGGCCGTGGTGGCGGCGGGCGCCTTCACCGGAGGCGATGCGCCCGGCGCGGGCGCCTGTACGCTGGGCGTTGGCGCCTGAGCGGCCGTCTGCGGCGGCGGCGGGGGCGCCGGCGCCGGCTTGGGGGCCGGCTTCGGTTGGGGTGCCGGAGCAGGCAGCGCGGGTGCCGGCGGCTGCACCGTCTGCGGCTGCGACTCGGGCGCCTGCGCCTGCGTCTTGGGGGCGCTCCGCGCCTGCGGCTCGCCGATCGTGCTCGACTTGACCTGCGGCGCAGCCGCCTGCGGAGCGGCCGACTCGGCCGCGGCCGCCTTCGTCTCGGTCTGCGACTGCGTCGGCGTGCCGAACGTGACCACCACGTACTGATCGAGCTTGTGCGCCCTGGGGGTCGTCACGAACACGGCGACGAGCAACAGGGCGGCCATGTGGACGACCACGGACAGCAGCAAGGCGCGGCGCTTGTCCGGGTCGCGCCAGGCGCGGGCGAGGGGCGCCACGCCCGTGGTCAGCCCCCTGTCGCGATCGCGAGGCGCTTGGCCCCGGCCTGCTTGATCAGGTCCATCACCGTCACCACCACGCCGTGCGGCACGCTCGCGTCGGCGCGGAGCACGACCGTGGTGTAGCCACTGGATGCCATCTGTCTACGAACCGCGTCGATGACCTGAGCCTGGGTGACCTGCGTCCCACCGACGTAGATGGCCTCGTTCTTGGTGATCGTGACGGTGGGCAACGTCGACGGCTCCGTCACCGCCGTCTGCGCGGATGGGAGGTCGACGGGAAGGCCCGATTCCATGGTGATGAACGTGGTCGAGACCATGAAGAAGATCACCAGCAGGAACACCACGTCCACCATCGGCGTGAGGTCGATGGACGGGGAAGCTCGCAGGCGGCTGCGACCGCGTGACTCGCGCATGGCGCCGGCGCTACGCCTGCGAGGAGGCGCGCGTCGTGGCGGAGGTGCCCGGCTCGCTCGGAGGCTCGGACCGCGCCGACTCCTCCTTGCGCGCTGCGACGGCCTGCACCACGTTGCC
>CAYOXR010000469.1:0-6872 GCA_964407955.1 uncultured bacterium
CGCGAGCGGCCTCGCCCGCGATCGCCGCCGCTCGCGGCCGCGCCAAGAGCCGGCGCGGGTCGGACGCTTGCTGCAGGCGCTGGCACGACGGGTCGGCCGCCGGCCGCGCACAGAGCGCACAGGGGTGTCGATCGGCACCGGCGACCCGCGAAGCGCCGTCAGCGACGGCAGGCTCACCGGCAAGCCGGCGGCCTGCGCGGCCCGCCCATGACACCGCCGGCAGCGCCGGCCGGGGCCGCTCGCGCGCCGCGTCCGCTCGCCGTGGTGACCGGCGCGAGCCGCGGCCTGGGCCGCGTCCTGGCCGGCTTCCTGGCCGCCGGCGGCTTCGACCTCGTGCTCACGGCTCGCGGCGCACGAGCGCTGCAGCAGGCGGCCGAGGAGCTGCCGGGCGAAGGCCGCTACCGGACGTTGGCGGGCTCCGTCACCGACCGCGACCACGTGGCCGCCGTGGCGCGGGCGGCGGGCAGGCGCCTGGACCTGCTCGTCCACAACGCCTCCACGCTCGGCCCGAACCCGTTGCCACCGCTCGCGCAGGCACAGCCCGAAGCCCTGCGTGACGCGCTGGAGACGAACGTCGTGGCGCCGCTGGTGCTGACGCAGGCGCTCATGCCGGCGCTGACCCGGGCGCATGGCCTGGTGGTGGCCATCACCTCCGACGCCGCCGTCGGCGACTACCCGGGCTGGGGCGTGTACGGCGCCAGCAAGGCCGCCCTGGAGCTGCTCGCCAGGACCCTGGCCGCCGAGCTGGAGACGATCGACGTCGTTGTCGTGGACCCGGGAGACATGCGCACCGACATGCACCAGCGCGCCTTCCCTACCGAAGACATCAGCGACCTGCCGGCGCCCGAGGTCACCCTGCCGTTCTTCGCCTGGCTCCTGAGCCAGCCGCGCGAGAGCGTGAACGGCCGTCGCTTCGAGGCCCAGTCGGATGCCTGGACCGTCGCTGGCCCAGCCGGGTGACGTCGCCGGCGATCCCTACCTTCGGACGGCCTACCGCCCTCGATGCCCACCTGCCTGCCGAGGCGCGCGGTATGGAGCGCGACGGCGTGCGGCTGTTGCTGTCAAGCCATGGCACCCACACCCACCACCGTTTCCGCGACCTGGCGGAGCTGCTCTCGCCCGGAGACCTGCTGGTGGTGAACGACAGCGCCACCCTCGCGGCCAGCCTGCCGGCGGCGCGGCTCGGCCCACCCGGCGGCGAGCGCTTCCGCCTGAACCTGTCGACGCGCTACGGCGAGCGCATGTGGCTGGCCGAGCCGCGCCGCAGCGCGGCGGAGCCCGGGCCGCTTGCGGTGGTTGCCGGAGAGCGCGGCGTCGTTGGGAAGCAGCGGCAGGTGGCGTTCACCTTCGTGGCCGCGCACCCGGGCATCCCGCGCCTGTGGTTCGTGGCGCCGGACGCGCCTCTCGAGCCCGTCATGAGCGCCGACGGCGAGCCCATCCGCTACGGCTACGTCACCGTGCCGCAGCCGCTCGCCGCCTACCAGACGGTGTTCGCACGCGTACCGGGCAGCGCCGAGATGCCATCGGCCGCCCGACCCTTCACGTCAGCCAGCCTGGCCGCACTGGCGAAGCGGGGCGTCGAGGTGACCAGCATCACGCTCCACGCGGGCGTAAGCAGCCTCGAGCTGGCGCCGCACGCCTCGAGCCTCCGAGCCGGCAGCGCCGTGCTCTACGCCGAACCCTTCGACGTGCCGGCCGCCACGGCCCGCGCCATCACCGCCGCCCGCGAGCGCGGCGCTCACGTGGTGGCCGTGGGCACGACCGTGGTGCGCGCCCTGGAGACCGCCTTCACCGGCGGACGCGTGGCGGCCATGCGCGGCTTCACGCGCCGCTTCGTGACACCGGGCGCCGCGCGCGGCAGCGTCGACGGCCTCATCACGGGCTTCCACGAGCCCGCGAGCACGCACCTGGCGCTGCTGGTCGCGCTGGCCGGCACGTCGCTGGTCGAACGAGCCTACGCCGCAGCCCTCGAAGGCGGCTACCTGTGGCACGAGTTCGGCGACAGCCATCTGCTCCTGTGGCGGCAGGCGCGTGGCAGCCGGGCAGCGGCTGCGTCACAATAGGTCGCGGGAGGTCAGCATGCGCCGCCATCGGTTACCGGTCACGTCGACAGGCGGTCGCCCGTGAGCGTCGCCACCGCCTTCGCCTGCACCACCTGCGGGACCCTGTTCCCCGCCGCGGCGGGCGCTCCCGAGCGCTGCCCCATCTGCGAGGACATCCGCCAGTACGTCCCCGAGTCCGGTCAGCGCTGGATCACCGCTGTCGAGCTCGGCAGCAGTCACGTCAACCGCATCGAGAGGGTCGAGCCCGGGCTCTACACCCTGCGCAGCCAGCCCCGCTTCGGGATCGGGCAGCGCGCGTTCCTGCTGCAGACGCCTGAGGGCAACGTGCTCTGGGACTGCTTGACGCTGCTGGACCGCGCCACCGTCGAGGCCGTCCGCTCGCTGGGCGGCATCGACGCCGTCGCCATCAGCCATCCGCACTACTACAGCGCGCACCGGCTCTGGGCCGAGGCTTTCGACGCCCCCGTGTTCCTGCATGGCGCCGATCGCGAGTGGGTCGTGGACCGCCATCCACGCCTGCGACACTGGGAGGGCGGCGAGCAGGCGCTTCCGGGCGGTGTCCGCCTGATCCGCGCCGGCGGCCACTTCCCGGGCGGCACCGTGCTGCTGTGGCCCGACGGCGCCGGCGGGGGCGGAGCGTTGCTTTCGGGCGACATCCTGCAGGTCGTGCCCGACCGCAGCGTGGTCGGGTTCATGTACTCCTACCCCAACTACCTGCCCCTCCCGGCCTGGGAGGTCGAGGCGGTGGCCGATGCCGTGGCACCGCTCGAGTTCGAGCGCATTCACGGAGCGTTCGACGGCGCGACCGTCCGGGCGGGGGGCAAGGAGGCGGTCCAGCGCGGCCGGCGGCGCTACCTGAGCGCGCTCGCAGGCGACCTGCCGGGGTTACGCCCCCCTCCGCGCGGGGCCACCGAGCCCTAGCACACGGCCCGGCGGCACGGAGCGTGCCGCCGGGCCGATACTCTCCGGACCATCGTCAGGCCGTGACCTGCGCCATCTCCTTCAGCCGCTCGTAGGCGCCCTGCGCACGGTGGCGGAGCTGACTGGTGTCCGCCTTGCCGGCCATCATCAGGTGCATGTTCATGTGCTGGTCGACGTCGCCGAAGATGCTGTTCAGCACCTCGACCTCGCTGCGCGTGCGCAGCGCGTGGTCGTCGCGGAACATCTGCGTGTACATCGACTCGAACTGCCACTCGTCGATCACGCCGGTGAGGTACTGCTCCAGCACGTCGAGGTAGGGCTTGAGGTCGCTGCCGCTGGCGGCAGCGTCGCTGGTGAGCGGGGCCCCCACCGGCACGTCCGCCAGCCCCGATACGAGCGCGTCGGTCGTGATGCCCCAGTTGTTCGCCTCGAAGACCGGCTCACCGTCCCTGAACACGATGACCTGCGGCGACTCGTGGCGGATGCCGGTGCGCTCGGCGACCAGGTTGCTGGCCGCCCGCGACTCCACGACGCGGATGACCCCGCACATCAGGTCCTCGCGCGTGTTCAGCTCGTCCTCGAGGAAGCCGAAGCCCTGCATGGTCTTGTGACACGTTCCCGCCTTGAAGATGACGCTCGACGGGAAGCGTCCCAGGAACGCCTCGACGGCCTCGGGTGTGGAAAGTAGGACAACGCGGTCTTTCAGCATGGTCGCTCCTCCTGCGCACTGCGATTCTAGTGCGTCCGGCGGGGCCCGGGATGTCATGTTGCGCACCCTGCGCGCGCCGCCACCGCGCCCGGACGCTCGGGGCGCCCGCTGTCACCAATGCCGCGTCGTTGACCGCCCCCGGAGCGCTTGCTAGACTCGGCGGTGCCGCTGACGGGATGGAGAGGTGTCCGAGTGGCTGAAGGAGCACGCCTGGAAAGCGTGTAGGTGGGAATCCCTGCCTCGCGGGTTCGAATCCCGCCCTCTCCGCCATAGACGCAAGGCCTACCTCGTGGAGGGGCACTCCCCCGGGAAGCCGTTTCGTTTCGCGTGGCCACCTGGCGACCACCACGGGCCGTCCACCTCAGCGGACGACTTCATGTCGTCGCGTCCGTTGCCGACGCCGGGGCGTGAACTCCACGTCCCTGTTCAAGCCTTTCACAGACGGGAACACTCAAAGCGTCCGTTGCGCCTGCGGACACACGCCGTCCGCGTTGACGCGACTCCACATCGTCCTCCGGGAGGACCACAAGCGTTGCGTCTTGACGTACGCCGCTCCATGGCGTAGGCGAGCGAGCCAGCCGGGGCCTGCGCCTCCCGTCGGCTCCATGACCGAGGCTGACTCGTTGCTCCCAGCGACCGTCGCGTCACGTGCTGTTCGCACCTTTCTCAATCTGCGCCACGACGTCCCGCCTTGGTGCGCCTCCTCCGTCTCAGGCCCGGTGGGCCCGTCGTGAGGCCTTGAGCACGTCGTGTGGGGCGCACGGCACAGCTGGGCGTGGATGCGGACCGCGTGCGGCCGCGTCCAGTGGCTCGCGGTGGGTGCGAGCTGTGCCCGACATCGACGTGCGCGGCGGAAGTGCGCCCTTCAAGCGCCGTCGAGGATTGCCGAGAAATCCACGCGTCGGCCGTTCAGACGGAAGCCTCGTCTGCCGAGCCGCGTCACATTCGGCATCTGCCCGAGCCAGCCGGCGAGCGCCTCCCGTTCCTCGGGCAGCAGCCAGGATGGCAGGTCCGAGCACCCCTTGACGCCGGCCGCGAGCGCAAGATCCTGCCCGGCGAGGCGCTGATCCGGCGTGAGCAGATCGTAGCGGCTGCGGAAGAAGGCGACGTCGGGGTCGGTGTCGACCAGTGGACGCAGCCACAGCCGTGCGAGGCTGGTCAGGATCGCGCCCCTGGCGGACGGGCCGGTCGGGTCGTGGAGCCAGCGACGACGTCCCTCATCATCCCAGTACGGGGCGGTGTCTGGACCGATGCGCAGGCCGTCCACCAGGCCCAGCGAAGCCAGGATCGGCGCTCCGCACGCGAGCAGGTAGGCCCCTTCGCCAATTGCCTCTGCCGCCAGCGCCAGGGCCTCGCGGTAGGCGCGCTCGCGCGGCACCGGCAGGTGGCGCACGCCGGGCAGCGCAGCTGCGTACAGGAAGTCGAGCTTGAGGAAGCTGAACCCCCAGTCCCGCACCCGCTGCAGGGTCTCGGTCAACCATGCCTCCATCTCCGGATGCGTGGTGTCGAGCGCGTGGAAGGGCCCGCCCCAGTTCACGCCCGCAAGCACCGGCTCGCCGACCGAGTCCCGTAGGAGCCAGTCCGGATGGTCGCGGTAGAGGCGGCTGTCCGGGCGCATGATGAAGGGCGCGAGCCACAGGCCAGGCGTCATCCCGGTCTCGGCGATGCGCTGCGCGAGTGCCGCCATTCCGGACGGGAAGGCATCGCCCGCCTGCCAGTCGCCGATCGCCTGCTGCCAGCCGTCGTCGGTCTGGAAGACGTCGAAGGGCAGCCCGTGCAGGCCCGTCAACACCTCGAGCAGCGTGTGCTCGGATATGGAGCGGTACAGGCCGTACCAGCTCGACCACGCGCGCGGCGCTTGCGCGCCACCGCGACGGCCGAAGCGCTCGCCCAGCCGGCGGGCGTAGGCGCCGAAGGTCTCCTCCTCTGGCCCATAGGCAACGAACCAGACTCCTACTCCTTCGTCCTCGAAGCAGCCCTCGATCCCGCGATCGTCCGCCTCGACGCGGGCACCGAGCTCGAGCGCCCCCAGCAGCAGCACGGATCCGTCCTGCCAGCCGAGCGCCCCCACGCCGCTACCACCGTGCCGACCGACCTCCGCATAGGCGGGGTCGTCGGCCTGCGGCCGCCTTTCGGGCGGCTCGATCGACACCACCGGCTCGGACAGGTCGAGCCAGCGGGCCTCGCTCCAGCTCTGCCAACCGTGGCGGTAGAAGCGAGTTGCGCCCCCGCCCGCGAGTGCGATCCGAGTGGCACGCACCTCGTAGCCGCCGGCAACCGCGCGCGCTCCCGCGGGCAGTTCGGTCGGGCCGAGCCTCACGAACCCTCGATCCAAGCGGCGACGTCGTAGGCGCCGAGGGTCGCAGAGCCCAACACGAACCGCGCGGATGCGGGAGCCTCGACGCGTTGCGACGTGGGCGTGTAGTTGAACGCGAAGGTGAGCGGACCACGCCGCCGCATCCGGACGCCCTCAGGAAGGGAACGGACCTCGATGCCGGCAGCCGTGGACAGTGCCGCGAGGAAATCGGTCAGGAAGAGCGGGCCGGGCCAGAAGGCCAGGTAGTGGACGGTGCCCGCACGCCAGACGGCGGCATCCCCGTCCTCGAAGCGCGCCTCGGGCTCGAGACTCGTGCCGGGCAGCGCCTCGACCCGCTCCCGCCACGTGCCGACGCAGTAACGTCGCCCACGCCACTCCATCCCCACCTCCAGGCCGGGCGGCAGGCTCTCCACCCTCACGACCTGGACGGGAACCAACGCCTGCAGCGGCCCCGGCGGCAACGTTGCGGGAATCTGGAACGCGCCCGTCTTGCTGCCACTGCGCGGCCCCAGCAGCACCGGCCCATCGAACGCCCGCAACGCTTCCAGAGCCTCAGGAGTCACGATCGGCAGGGTGGGAACCACGACCAGCGCGTAGCCCGAGAGATCGCGGCCGGCCGGTAGGATGTCGACATCGAGGCCGAGGCCCCGAAGCGCGCCATACACCGCGAAGCGCAACGACGCAGCGCTCCACTCCGCGCCCTGCGGCTGGATCTCGCTCACCCACTCGGCGGGGTAGTCGTGCAGAAGGGCAACGGGAGCGCGCTGGGTTCCGGGCAGCTCGACCCGCGCGAGCTCGTGGGCCACCGACCGGACCTCTGCAGTGGCGGGCGCGGACCGGCCGTCGGGAAGGTTCAAGCCGG
>CAYOXR010000470.1:0-2783 GCA_964407955.1 uncultured bacterium
GCTGCCGCCGCGATCACGGCGCGGAGTCGGCGCCACTTGCCGGTCGCGGCGCGTGTCACGGGCTCATCCTACAGGCTTCCGCAAGCGGGCACGGCGGCGCCGTCGACCGGCGGCATGCGCTGCGCTCGGAGCTCACGCCCCGCCCACCGGCGCCAGGGCCAGCCGCACGATGTAGCGCTGGGCGCCCAGCTTCTGCTCGTATCGCAGCAGCAGCGCGTACAGTTCGCGCTGCAGGGCCTTGGCGTCCTCGAAGTCGAGCATGACGCTGTCGCGCCACGAGGACAGCACCGCGGGCGCCGCGGCATCGAGGGTGGTGGCGTCGGCCTCGGGCGTGATCGCGGTCTGGATTTGGAGCCGCCCCCGGGCATCGCGGTAGACGCGCGTACCCCAGGTCCCCAGCGCTTCCCTGCGGGCGCGCACGACGTTGCGGCGCAGCAGCCGCTCCCAGTAGGCGTCGCGCTCGGCCAGCGCGGCCTCCAGCGACTCCGCCGCGGTGGCTTCGAACGGCACGAAGAACGACTCCGCGACGGTGCGGTAGAGCTTCAACGCGCGGCCACGTCGCGGACGCTCGCGCGCCACTTCCAGCAGGCCCGCGCGCACGAAGCGCTGGACGCGCTTGAAGACGGTGTTGGGCAGCTCTCCGAGCTCCTCGGCGGCGCGGCCGACGGTGCGCTCGCGGCCCAGGAACGGGGCGAGCTGGCGCAGGCTGGTCGGGCTCATCAACAGCGCTGCGGGCCCGGGCTCACGTACCACGCGGTAGTTGCGGTGCGCGCCCGCCTCCGGGTCCGGATGCTGGGGCGCAGAGGCCGGCTCGGCCGTCGGCGCAGCTCTGGGTGAATCGTGCTCTTTCATGTCATGTAGGATAGGCCGACACTGGCGGTGAGGCGAGGGAGCCACGGACCCTTGGCGCGTGGATCGCGCGCGCGGGCCAGCGCGCCGACATCCAGTCGCCTTCGCGGGCGGCTAGAATGAGCCACCAGGGCGCGCTCCGGGCTGGTGCCGCAGTCCAGGCGTGCCGGCCGCGTCCGGGGCCAGCAGAGCCTGCCCGGGCGTCTGCACCGACGGCACCGACTTCCCTCGCGAGAAGGAGTGAGCATGGCCGACACCGGCGCCAAGAACTCGTTTTCCGCCCGTGACGTCTTCGATACCGGCTCGGGCGAGGCCGCCTTCTATCGCCTCGGCAAGCTTCAGGAGCTCGGCCTGGGCGACATCGATCACCTGCCGTTCTCGATCAGGGTGCTGCTCGAGTCCGTGTTGCGCAACGAAGACGGCACGACCGTCACCGAGGCCGACGTGCGCGCGCTGGCGGCCTACGATGCCAGCCACCCGGCCGAGGTCGAGATCCCCTTCAAGCCCGCGCGCGTGATCCTCCAGGACTTCACCGGCGTGCCTGCGGTGGTGGATCTGGCGGCGCTGCGCAGCGCCATGCAGCGCATGGGCGGCGACCCCGAGCTCATCAACCCCCAGGTGCCCGTCGACCTGGTGATCGATCACAGCGTCCAGGTCGACGAGTACGACGACCCGCTCGCCCTGCTGAAGAACGCCGAGATCGAGTTCCGCCGCAACCGGGAGCGTTACGAGTTCCTGCGCTGGGGCCAGGCGGCGTTCCGCAACTTCAGCGTGGTGCCGCCCGCCTCGGGAATCGTCCACCAGGTGAACCTCGAGTACCTCGCCAAGGGCGTCCAGCACCGCGACGAGGACGGTCGCCCCATCGTGTACCCGGACTCGCTGGTTGGTACCGACAGCCACACCACCATGATCAACGGCCTCGGCGTCCTCGGCTGGGGCGTCGGCGGCATCGAGGCCGAGGCGGTGATGCTTGGGCAGCCGTACTACATGCTCATCCCGCAGGTGGTCGGCTTCAAGCTGACCGGCAAGCTCCCCGAGGGAGCCACCGCCACCGACCTCGTGCTGGTGGTGACGCAGATGCTTCGCAAACATGGCGTCGTCGGCAAGTTCGTGGAGTTCTTCGGGCCGGGCCTGTCCGCCATGACCGTCCCCGACCGTGCCACGCTCGCCAACATGGCGCCGGAGTACGGCGCGACCATGGGGTTCTTCCCGGTCGATGCCGAGACGCTACGCTACCTGCGACAGACGGGCCGACTGGACGACGAGGTCGAGGCGGTGGAGCGCTACACGCGCGCCAACGGGCTGTTCCGGGACGACGACACGCGCGATCCCAGCTACCTCGACACGGTCGCACTGGACCTGTCGACGGTCGAACCCAGCCTCGCGGGTCCCAAGCGTCCCCAGGACCGCATCCTGCTGGCGGACATGCAACCGGAGTTCCGCCGCGCCCTGCGCCGGCCGGTCGCCGAGCGCGGGTTCGCGCTGGACGACGGGGCGCTCGCCAGGTCCGGACACCTGTCGTTCCGTGGCGTCGAGCACGATCTGCACCACGGTGACGTCGTCATCGCCGCCATCACCTCGTGCACCAACACCAGCAACCCGTCGGTCATGCTGGCTGCCGGTCTGGTCGCCAAGAAGGCCGCCGAGCGCGGCCTCAGGGCCAGGCCCTGGGTGAAGACCAGCCTGGCTCCCGGCTCGAAGGTCGTCACCGAGTACCTCACCGAGACCGGGCTCATGCCCTATCTCGAGCAGGTCGGCTTCTACCTGGTCGGCTACGGCTGCACCACCTGCATCGGCAACTCGGGCCCGCTTCCGGAACCGGTCGCGCGCGCCATCCAGGAGGGCGATATCGTCGCCGCCAGCGTGCTCTCGGGCAACCGCAACTTCGAGGGCCGCATCAACCCGCACGTCAAGGCCAACTACCTGGCGAGCCC
>CAYOXR010000471.1:0-1996 GCA_964407955.1 uncultured bacterium
AGTGAAGATGGTGACCGGCGACAACGCGGCGATCGGCAAGGAGATCGCGGCGCGGCTGTCGTTGGGCACGGACCTGCTTCCGGCCGGCCACCTCTTCGACAGCGACGCGCCCGCGGACGAGACGGGCGACTGGGTGGAGCGCGCCGACGGCTTCGCCGAGGTGTTCCCGGAGCACAAGTTCAAGATCGTGAAGGCTCTGCAGGACCGCGGGCACATCGTGGGCATGACGGGCGACGGCGTCAACGACGCGCCGGCACTGAAGCAGGCGGACGTGGGGATCGCGGTGAGCGGAGCGACGGATGCGGCGCGTTCCGCCGCCGCCCTGGTGTTGACGGCGCCGGGGCTGTCGGTGATCGTGCGGGCCGTCGAGGAGGCCCGGCGCATCTTCGAGCGCATGTACTCCTACGTCGTGTACCGAATCACCGAGACCATCCGCATCATCTTCTTCGTCACCGCCGCGATGATCGCGTTCCACACCTACCCCATCACAGCGATCATGGTCATCCTGCTGGCGCTGCTGAACGACCTGCCGATCCTGACCATCGCGTTCGACCGCACGCCAGTGGACCCCGAGCCGGTGCGCTGGGACATGCGACGCGTGCTCACGATGTCCACGGCGTTGGGCTCGGCGGGCGTGCTCGAGACGTTCGTGCTGCTCGCCGTGGCGCGGCTCGCCATGCCCCTCGACGCGGCGCAGCTGCAGACGCTGATCTTCCTGAAGCTGGCGGTGGCCGGGCACCTGACACTGCTCGTGACGCGTGCCCGGCGCTTCTTCCTGTCGCGGCCCGCCCCCTCGCCGGTGCTGCTGACCGCGGTCCTCGGCACCAAGGTGGTCGCCGTGCTGATCGTGGCCTTCGGCCTGTTCATGGCAGCCATCCCGTGGTGGAGCGTGGGCATCGTCTTCGCGTACTGCATCGTGTTCGTCTTCATCGAGGACGCCGTCAAGCTGGCGGTCTACCGCACCCTGGACCATGGTGGGCGCCACCATCAGAGCTTCCTCGCCCGGCTGCAGGAACGGCTCCACAGCCACGCCGGCGGCGACTGAGACTGGGGAGCCGCCTGGGACGTTTGGCCTATAGGGAACGCCTCGCGGCATCGGCTGAGATCCCCGTTCAGAAGGGCGGCGCGCGAAGCCTGTAGGAGTTTCTCCCACAGGAGCGTCCACCATGCTCCCGACCGCCAGGGTGACCGCCGGGCCTCACCCTGGAGGGGCGGGCTGACGGAGTCGGAATCGGGCCCCGTAGGGGAAGGACGCAGATGGTCAGCACGGGTCAGATCGGCACGAGTGTTGGGATCGGCGCACGAACGCGGCGAGGTAGGACGCCCGTGCCGGCACAGGTACGGATGCTGGTGGGCACGCCGCAGCTGATGGTTCGTCAGGCGCTCACGACCGTGCTGGCGGCGTCACCGCGCCTGCGCGTGGTGGGGGACGTCGGCAGCGGCAAGGATGCATTGCGCTGGGCGCTCGAGGTCCGGCCCGACATCACCCTGCTCGATGCCGCGCTCAGCCCGGTCGACGGCGTCCACGCCGCCACCGCCATCCACGCGGAGGACCCGGGCCTGCGGCTGGTGACGTTGCGAGACGACAACGGCGACCTGGGCGACATGGACGACGGCGGCGGCGTGGCGGCCGCGCAGGTCTCCAAGCGGCTGGGCACCAGTGCGCTCATCGATGTGCTGCTGCGGGTCGCTGACGGTGAGGAGCCGGGCGAGGTGCCCGAGCGGCAGCCCGGGGCGCAGGTGCCGGTGGTCACGGCGACCGCTCGCGGCCTCAAGCCGGCCGAGCGGGCGTTGCTCGAGCTGCTCGTTGGCGGCAGCGACAACCGCGTGCTGGCCGAACGCCTCGGCTGCAGTGAGAAGACCATCCGGAACCGCCTCAGCGACCTGTACGCCAAGCTCCACCTGCACAACCGCACCCAGGCAGCGCTGTACGCCATCCGCAGCGGCCTCGTCGACCCGACAGCGGCCGGCGTGGGCTGAGGCGTCGGCGCCGCCC
>CAYOXR010000472.1:0-2846 GCA_964407955.1 uncultured bacterium
TCGAAGAACGCCACCTCGTAGGTCCAGGCGAACAGCACCGGGATGCCCACGCGACGGGCTTCCGTCTCGCATGCCGCCACCAGCCGGCGGCCCACGCCCCGCGCCTGCACGCCGGGCGCGACGGCCAGGCCGCGAACCTCCGCGATGTCGCCCCAGAGGACGTGCATGGCGCCGTTGCCGGCGAAGGTCGGGCCCGAGGGGCCGTCGATCTCGGCCACGAAGAAGTCGCGCAGGTTCTCGAAGATGTTGTGCATGGGGCGCACCAGCATGCGTCCCGCGGCGGCCCAATAGCCGATGTTGTCGAAGATCAGCGGCACGTCCTCGGCGCGTGCGTGACGCACCGTCACGGTGTCCCTGCGGGCCTCGCTGCGCACGGAGATCACGTGTCCTCCTCGTGTGAGAGCGCCTCTCTGGCGCGCGCGATCTGGCGTTCGACCTGGCTCCGGGCGGTGCCGCCGTAGCTGTCGCGCGCGTCCACCACGGCGTCGAGGGTGAGCACGTCGTAGACGTCGGCGTCGATCGCGGCGCTCTCGGCGCGCAGGGTGTCGAGGTCGAGCGCCTCCAGGCCCGTGCCGGCGTCCAGGGCGCGCCTGACGAGTGCGCCCACGACATGGTGTGCCTCCCGGAAGGGGAGACCCTTGCGCACCAGGTAGTCTGCCAGGTCCGTGGCGTTGCCGAACGCGCGCGCCGCCGCCTCTCGCATGCGCTCGGCGTGGAACGTCACCCGCGGCAGCATGTCCGCGTACAGGCGCAGGGCGTCGTCCGCGGTGTCCAAGGCGTCGATCACGCCCTGCTTGTCCTCCTGCATGTCCTTGTCGTAGGCGAGCGGCAGACCCTTCATCACCGTGAGCAGTGCCATCAGGGAGCCGTATACGCGTCCCGTCTTGCCCCGGACCAGCTCGCACACGTCGGGGTTCTTCTTCTGCGGCATGATCGAGCTGCCGGTGGTGTGGCTGTCGGGCAGCGTTGCGAAGCCGAACTCGGCGCTCGACCACAGGATGAGCTCCTCGCTGAGGCGCGACAGATGCATCATCAGCAGCGCCAGGGCGGCAAGCGTTTCGAGCGCAAAGTCCCTGTCCGAAACGGCATCGAGCGAGTTTGCGGCGGGCTCGCGGAAGCCCAGCGCACGGGCGGTGGCCTCGCGGTCGATGTCGAAGCCGGTGCCGGCCAGCGCGCCGGCGCCGAGCGGGCTGACGTCCGTTCGCCGTTGGGCGTCCGTGAGGCGGCCTTCGTCGCGTGCCAGCATCTCGACGTAGGCGAGCAGGTGGTGCGCCAGACGCACCGGCTGGGCGACCTGCAGATGGGTGTAGCCCGGCATGACGATCTCGAGGTGGCGCTCCGCGAGGTCCACCAGCACGATCCTGAGTGCGCGGAGCAGGGTGCGCGTGCGGCGCTGCCGGCGCTTGAGGTAGAGACGGAAATCGGTGGCGACCTGGTCGTTACGGCTTCGTGCCGTGTGGAGTCGCCCGCCGGCCGGCCCGATGCGCTCGGTGAGGGCGTGCTCGATGTTCATGTGCACGTCCTCGAGGTCCTCGCGCCAGGTGAAGCGGCCCGCGCGGATGTCCTGGCGGATGTCCTCAAGGCCCTGGCGGATCGCCGTTTCGTCGGCTTCGGCTAGGATGCCGCGTTGCCTGAGCATGGCGGCGTGGGCGAGCGAGCCCTCGATGTCCTCCTCGGCCAGCTCCCGGTCGACCTCGACCGAGGCGTTGACGCGCTGCACCAGCGCATCGGTGGGCTCGCGGAAGCGGCCGCCCCACATGCGTCCTGGCGCCTGGGCGTCGTCCTGAGCGCTGTCGTCGCCGTTCAACGCTTCGACTCCTGGACCTGCCAGGTGCCCCCCACACGCTTGACCAACGGACTGTCGGCGTCGAGCGGGTCACGCCGCCGGTAGCCGAGCCGGCGGTAGTAGGGCAGCGACTCGGCTGACGGCGCGTCGAGCGTCAGCGTGGGGATGTTCGAGCGGATCGCCAGCGCTTCGACCTTCGTCATCAGCCAGCGACCGTAGGCGCCGGCGCGCTCCTCGGGAAGGCTGGCCGCCGGGTCGACCCGCCAACCGCCCGACTCCTCACGCCAGCGCAGCGCGGCGATCGCACGACCTTCGCTCTCGAGCAGGATGGCGCCGCCATGCTCGAGCCAAGCGGCCATCGTTTCGGGGTCGTCGGCCTGATCCGGCCGCGCAGCCTGGTACACGGCACACAGGGCATCGAGGTCGGCCAGCCCGGCCCAGCGCAGGTGCGCCTTCGGGCCCGCCGCGCCGGAAAGCGTCGACGAGCTCGTTCCCACGGCGCTCACGAGGCGCGTCCCGCGGCGATGTCGCCGGACATCGGCCTCACCGCCCGGCGATCGGCGCGGGGGCCGGGGCGGGGACGTCACCGGCAGACGCGCTGTCGCCGGCGTGGTCCTCGAGCTGGCGCCGGATGCGAAGCCGGAGGGCATTGAGCTTGATGAAGCCGTCGGCGTCGCTCTGCTGATAGACGTCGTCCTCCTCGAAGGTGACCACGTCGCGGCGGTAGAGGCTGTTGGGCGAGCGGCGCCCGAGCACGCCGACGGAGCCCTTGAAGAGCTTGAGCTTCACCGTTCCGGTCACGTCCTGCGACAGGACGTCCGCCAGCGCGTCCAGGGCCTCCCGCTCCGGCGTCCACCACCGCCCCTCGTAGAGCATGTCGGCGTAGCGCTGGGCCATCTGGTCCTTGAGCGCCATGGAGCGACGGTCGAGGGTGAGGGCTTCCAGCTCCCGGATGGCCGTGTACAGGAGCGTTCCCCCCGGCGTCTCGACGCGGATCGTCGTCGCCCCATCCTCACGCTGGACCGCGCTGTGATCCAGCCAGTACTGCCCGCCAAAGATC
>CAYOXR010000473.1:0-5219 GCA_964407955.1 uncultured bacterium
GAGAGCACGACACAGGACAGCAATGCGCCGGCGGCGCTGCTCTATACCGGGCGCGCCGCGATGGAGCTGATGGGGAGCTGGGAGTACGGCACGATCGCCAACGCCGCACCCGACTTCGTGAAGAACGACCACCTCGGTGTCTTCGCGTTCCCCGCCGTGCAGGCGGGATCGGGCGATCCCAAGGACATCGCGGGCAACCTCGCCAATTACTACTCCATCACCGCCTTCGCGAAGAACAAGGACGTGGCGGTGCAGTTCCTCAAGGACGAGGCCCTCAGCGATAGCCAGGTCATCGCTCAGCTCAAGGTCGGCCAGGTGCCGGCGGCCGCCGGCATCTCGGACCTCATCGATCAGTACGGTTCCGCGCCCGCCTTCCAGCACTTCGTGAACGGCCTGGTGCAGGACGCGCCCAACTTCCAGCTCTCGTGGGATCAGGCGCTGTCTCCCGCGCTCGGGCAGGAGCTCCTGCGCAACCTCGACCTGCTCTTCACCTTGCAGATCACGCCGCAGCAGTTCTCGCAGAACATGGACAAGGCGGCGGCCGGGGGCTAGTCGACTCGGCGCTTCGGAGGCTCGCAAGGGCCTCCGAAGCCGCATCCTGTCCGGAGCGACATGGTCAAGCGAACCGATCCCCAGGTCACGGTGATGGCGGCGCTGCCGCTGGCCTTCTACGTGCTGTTCGTGATCGTCCCACTGGGCGTGGCCGTGGCGCTCAGCTTCGAGACCTGGAACGGTCTCGCCCCGGCCGCCTGGGCCGGCTTGCGCCAATGGCGCCGCCTGTTCAGCGATCCGGTCGTGTGGGGCGCCCTGGGGACCACCCTGCGCCTGATGGCGTACGCCTGGCTGATGCAGACGCCGGTCAGCCTGGCTCTCGGCGTGTTCCTGGCGGGCCGCGAGCGCTACCGCGACATCCTGGCGATCGTGATGTTCCTGCCGCTCCTGTTCTCGGCGGTGGCGATCGGCCTCACCTGGATCTACATCCTGGATCCGAGTTTCGGGGTGCTGACGGCCCTCGCCCACCAGCTCCACCTGGCCGCCCCGAGCTGGCTCGGCCAGCGCTGGGTGCTGGTCACCCTGGCGGCCGTCATCAGCTGGGAGTTCATCCCCTTCCATACGCTGCTGTATCAGGCGGCCGTGCAGCAGATCCCCGTCGAGCTGTACGAGGCCGCGGAGATCGACGGTGCCGGTCTGCTGGGCCGCTTCCGCGCCATCACCCTGCCGCAGCTGCGCTACACCTTCGTGACCTCCACGCTGCTCATCCTGGTGGGGTCGCTGACCTATTTCGACCTGATCCTGGTGATGACACAGGGCGGGCCCGGCTACCGCTCCACCGTCCTGTCGATCTATATGTACAGCGAGGCGTTCCCGAAGCTGCACATGGGCTACGGGAGCGCGATCGCGGTGCTGCTCGCGATCCTCGGTGTGGTGCTGTCCCTGGTCCTGCTGCGCGTGTCGGGCTTCACGCGCATGCGCAGCGAGCTGGAGGGCGGCTGAGGTGGCACGCCGGCGAAACCGGTGCCGCCGCCGCGGCCCGGGCCGGCGCCCGCGCGGCGCCCGCGCGGTCTCGGCCTCGCTGGCCGTTGTGTGGGCGTTGGTGGCCGCGTTCCCCGTGTACTACATGGTCGTCACGAGCCTGAAGACGCAAGCGGGCTTCTTCAACGCGCCGTTGTGGCTGCCGCCGCGGCGTGCCACGCTGACGAACTACCACCGCGTCATCTTCAGCGAAGGCATCACCCACGACTTCCTCAACAGCGTGATCGTGGCCAGTGTCGCCGTCTTCATCGCGCTGGTGCTGTCCATGCTGGCCGCCTACGTGATCGTCCGCATCGACCGGACGTGGGTGCGGTGGACCTTGAACCTGTTCCTGCTCGGCCTCGCGGTCCCGATCCAGGCGGTCATCATCCCGGTCTTCGCGCTCGTCAACGCGATGCACATCTACGACACGTTGTGGGCGCTGATCCTGCCGTCGGCCGGCTTCGCCATGCCGATCACGGTGCTCATCCTCGCGAACTTCTTCCGCGACATCCCGCGCTCCCTGTTCGAAGCGATGGGCCTCGAGGGGGCCGGTCACCTCACCATCCTGAGGCGGCTGGTGCTGCCGCTGGCGCTCCCTGCGCTGGCGTCGATCGGCATCTACGACGCCGTCAACGTGTGGAACAACTTCCTCTTCCCGCTCGTGCTCACGCAGAGCCAGGGCGTGCAGGTCTTGCCGACCGCCCTCTACCAGTTCCAGGGGCAGTTCGGCATCGAGGTCCCCCCGCTGATGGCCGCCGTGGTGCTGTCGGCGGCTCCGCTCCTGGCGCTCTATGCGGTCGCCCGGCGGAGCTTCCTGAGGGCTCTGGCCGGCGGCTTCGTATGAACCTTTCAACCTGCGGCGTGACTGCCGGCGCCGACACACCCGCACTCCCTCTCCCAGTTTGGACGGTCCCTTCATGACCCGCGACAATGCCACCCCCGCCAGAGCCGAGCCGGCGGCGAACGCCGAGGCGCCCACCGCCACCATACGTAACCCCATCCTGCGTGGCTTCCACCCGGATCCGTCGATCCTCCGCCACGGCGACGCCTACTACATTGCGAGCTCCACCTTCGAGTGGTTCCCGGGCGTGCGGCTGCACCGCTCGGCGGACCTGGCATCCTGGGAATGCGTCGGCTACGCCCTGACCCGCCGCAGCCAGCTCGACATGCTCGGGAACCCCGACTCCGGAGGTGTGTGGGCGCCCGACCTGAGCGCGGTCGACGGCTCGGTCTTCCTGGTCTACACGGACGTGAAGAGCTGGGGGTCGGGGACCTTCGACGCCCACAACTACGTGGTCAGGGCCGAGCGGCCCGAGGGGCCGTGGTCCGAGCCCAGCTTCCTCAACAGCTCGGGCATCGATCCCTCGCTGTTCCACGACGACGACGGGCGGAGCTGGCTCGTCAACATGCTCAACGACTTCCGGCTGCCGGAGCAGCCGTTCGGCGGCATCGTCCTGCAGCAGTTCGACCGAGAGCGCATGCGGCTCGTCGGCGCGCCCCGCGTCATCTTCCGCGGGACGGCCCGCGGCGTGACGGAGGGCCCCCACCTCTACAAGCATGCCGGCCGCTACTACCTGATGACCGCCGAGGGGGGCACCGTCTACGACCACCAGGTCACCATGGCGCGGGCCGAGCACGTGGAGGGACCCTACCAGGTCGACCCACGGAACCCGATCCTGACGTCGTCCCGGGACCCCGACCTGCCGCTCCAGAAGGCGGGGCACGCCTCGCTGGTGCACACCCCGGACGGTGAGCCCTACCTGGCGTTCCTATGTGCGCGGCCGCTGGTGCCGCGACGCTTGTCGCCGCTGGGCCGCGAGACGGCTCTGGTCCGCGGCGAGTGGACCGACGACGGCTGGCTGCGCGTGGCGGGCGGCGGCCGCGAGCCGTCGCTCGAGGTGACCGCGCCGGCGTCGGCTCGCCCATCCCCGTCCGCCGCGCGCGGACGCGAGATGGTCGTGACCTTCGACATTCAGGAGTTGCCCGGCGACTTCCAGAGTCTGCGCCAGCCCGCCGACGCGAGCTGGGCCGATCTCGAGGCACGGCCCGGCTACCTGCGCCTCGTCGGTAGGGAGTCGCTGGCATCGCGCCACCGGCAGAGCCTGCTGGCCCGGCGGCGCCAGGCCTTCGTATGCGAGGTCGAGACCATCGTGGAGGCCAGCCCGCGCGACTTCCAGCACCTGGCCGGGCTCGTGTGCTACTACGACACCCGCAACTACGTCTACCTGCACGTAACCCACGACGAGTCGCTGGGGCGAGTGGTGGCGCTGCTGCGGGCCGACGCCGGCGTCGTGCGGCGGCCGCCGCACTCGCCCATGGAGGCGCCCGGCGAGGGTCCCGTCCGGTTACGCATGACGCTCGATCACGACCGGCTCCGCTGCTGGGTCGCGACCGAGCCGGACGCCTGGCGGCCGCTCGGGCCACTGTTCGATGCCGCGCTGCTGTCCGACGAGTACGACGGCCTCGGCTTCACCGGCACCTTCCTGGGCATGGCGGCGCAGGATCTGCAGGGCACGGGCTTCGTCGCGGACTTCGAGCGTTTCGTCTACCGGGAGCCGGGCGAGTAGCGCCCCGAACCGGCCGGGCGTGGGCCCGGCCGGGCGCGGCAGCCGCGGCGCCCACGCCGGCTGCCGTCGGTCAGCGCGCACCCAGCAGCAGCTCGATGGTGAGCTGGTCGAGTCTCTCGAGATGGGTGGGGCGGTTGCGGAGCGCGTCGAGGTCGAAGGTGCGGCGGGCGATCCGCTCTGCGGACTCGGGGCTGTAGGCGGCGAGGTAGCCGTCGAGCTTGTCGTCCGCCACGCGGTGGCCGCGGACCAGCTGCTGGATCTCGGGGTCCGCGTCGAAGCGGGCAGCCTTGTCCTTGAGGATGAGGTAGCTGCGCATGCAGCCGCGAGCGAAGTCCCATACCCCGTCCTCGTCCTCCGTTCGCAGGGCGTGCGCGTCGAAGTGGCGAGGGCCGTCGTAGCCCGCATCCTCCAGCAGCTTGACGAGGAAGAACGCGCCCTTGAGGTTCTCGGCCGCAAAGCGGAGGTCCTGGTCGAAGCGACTCATGCGTTGGTCGTTCAGGTCGATGTGGAAAAGCTTGCCGGCGTCGAGCGCCTGGGCGACGGCATGCACGAAGTTCAGTCCGGCCATGGTCTCGTGCGCGAACTCGGGATTGACGCCGAAGCGCTCGGGTTGGTCCAGGGTGTGGATGAAGCCCAGCATGGAGCCGACGACCGGGAGATAGAGATCGCCGCGCGGCTCGTTGGGCTTGGCTTCGAGCGCGAAGCGCAGCGCGTAGTCCTGGTCGGCGGCGTACGCCGCCAGGAAGTCGAGGGACTCGCGGTAGCGCGCCAGCGCGTCGACGGCGTCGAGGGTGGCGTCCACCTCGCTGCCCTCCCGTCCGCCCCAGAAGACGAACGTGCCGGCGCCCAGCTCGACCCCGAGATCCATGGCCCGCATCACCTTCTGCACTGCGAAGCCGCGCACCCGGCTATCGGCGCAGCTGAGCGCGCCGTCCTTGAAGGCGGGGTCGCTGAACAGGTTGGTGGTGGCCATCGGCACGACCAGACCGTGGTCGTCGAGCGCCTGCTTGAACTCCCGCACGATGCGGTCGCGCTCGCCGCTCGTCGCATCGAGCGGCACCAGGTCGTTGTCGTGGAGGTTGACGCCCCAGGCTCCGATCTCCGCCAGCTTGCGCACCGTCTGCGTGGGGTCTCGGG
>CAYOXR010000474.1:0-5302 GCA_964407955.1 uncultured bacterium
GAAGGTCATGCCGACGGCACAGCTGACGCTGGTGATCTCCGCGTTCGGGGTTGGGCTGCTGTTGTCGACCGCGAGCTGCGACGGCGTGAACATCTCGATGTTGCCGTTGCAGTTCGAGACCCACAGGTCACCCTGAGGGTCGAAGGCCAGGTCGAGCGGCCGGATCAATGAGAGATCGGTGTTGTTGTCGTTGTTGATCGTGACGGCAGGCGGCGGCGTCGCCGTGGAGACGAGCTGCGACGGCGTGTACTCGTACAGGTGGCCGGCAACGCCCAACCACAGGTCGCCCGCGGCATCGAGCGCCAGCCCTCCTTGTGGGGTGCCACCGGTCTTCACCTGGACGGCCGGCGTGATGGCGCCCCCCGCGCCCGTGAGTTGGCTGTTCGTGAACCCGTCGATCCCCGCCTGCGTATCCACGATCCAGAGCTTCCCGCTGCCCGGCAGCAGGGCGTACGTGACGCTCGTGGTGGTGGTCGTTCCGGCGCTCACCGTCACGGCGCCTCCGCCGCCGGCCACCGTGTACGCGAAATCCACCACCGGAGCCGTGCTGCGGGTCGGGGCGGCGGTGACCGTGTAGCTGCCCGCCGTGAGCCCCGAGAGCGTCGTGGTTGCCGTCACGTTCGAGGTGTACCCTGCGGGTCCACTCACCGTCACGGCGCCGTTCACGCCGCTCGGCAGACCGTTCACCGATATCGTCAAGCTTCCCGTGGTAGCCGATGGAGGCGTTGTGGACGAGGAGCAGGCCGCCAATGCCGCCAACAGGCATAGGGCCAAAGCAGACGACAGCACGGCGCGAACACGACGCATGATTACCGCCTCTCGCCGTGTGATAGCTTGCGAAACCACGAAACAGACGAGACCGTCCTGAGAAACCGTGGGGGCCGATGCCTGCTACCCGGCCGCCGCAGGCGGGGGGCAAGCGCCCGCCGCGCCGCCGCGCAGGTGGCGTGACCAGACCCTAGGCCCGCTCCGTTTCGCCCTCTGGCAAGCCCGCCTTCCGCCGCTCCCCCCGCCGGTAGGCCCACCTCCGCAGGTGCCGGCGTTGCGCCTCGCTCAGCAGCCACACGCCGGCCAGGTAGAGCGCCTCGCGAGGCGCCGGCCACACGCCGTTGCGGGCCAGCTGCGACGCGTAGTGCTGCAGGTTACGGAAGCTGCGCCGCTTGGCCATGGCCCGCGCCAGGTGCCACACCAGGTAGCCCCGCACCGCGCAAGGCGGAAGCTGTGCCTTGACGCTCTCGAACCAGCGCAGCGAGTCCTCCCAGCCGCGCGCCGACGACACCGACGCGCCGGCCCGGTCCTCGAAGGACCACACGCTGAGCGGCCGTTCGACGAACTCGAGCGCGAAGCCGGGCAGCGCCGACGCGCGGATGAGCCAGTCCCAGTCCTGATGGCGGGGCAGGTCCGCGCGGAAGGGCACCTTCAGCAGCAGCTCCCTGGGCGCCACCAGCGTCGAGGTCTGCAGCGTCCGGTCTCCCGCAAAGGGGCTCGCGCGGTGGCAGAACATGAACTCGGGCACGTTGGTGGGCCTGGTGGGCGAGGTGCGCGGCCACACGTAGTCGCCCAGCGCCGTGCGCGCCGTCACCTGCGACGACGCCACCGGCCACGCCGCGTCGCTGTCCGCCAGCACGCCCATCTGGACGGCGAGCTTGTCGGGCTCCCAGGCGTCGTCATCGTCCAGCAGGGCGATCCATGCGCCGCGTGAGGCGCGGATGCCGACGTTTCGCGCCTCGCTCCCACCGACCGGCCCGGGCAGCCGGATCACCTCGAGGCGGCCGGAGCGCGTCCAGGCGCTCGCCAGCTCCTCGGGGGCATCGCAGCCGTCGAGCACGACGACGGCCTCGACGTTGGGATAGCTCTGCGCGGCCACGCTGGCGACGGCGCGGATCAACAGCCGCGGCCTGCCGCGGCTCGGTATCACGGCGCTCACCAGGGGCCGGTCGCCCGCCGTGTCCGCAGAACCGTCTCGCCTCGACTCATCTCGCCTCGACGTCATCGCCGCCCGCTCCCGAGCGCCCGCAGGGGTGGGGCCGGTGTGCCGCCGGTGGCCCGCCGCAACCGCCGACCCGCGTGCACGTCGCGCGCTCGGGCCCATCGTACCCAGCGGCCGGCGGCCTGCGGCCGGCTCGCGCGGGGCGTGGGCACGCGCCAGGCGGCCCGTCTCGCGGAGGGCGCGCCCGCGTCCTCGACCCCTCCTCTGGCGCAAGGCGCCCGCTAGGGCCGGGCGAGTGGGTAATGTAGAGGGATTATGCGGCAAGCCTCCCTTCTTCAGCTCGAGGCACACCCCAGGATGCCGTTCGCCGGGCGGGACGGCACGTGAACGTCACCGTCGTCGGCGCCGGCTACGTCGGCCTCACCACCGCCACGGCGCTGGCCTGGGTCGGGCACGACGTGCGCGTGGTCGAGGTCGACGAGGCCAAGCTCGCCTGCCTGCGGGCCGGCTCCTCGCCCTTCTTCGAGAGCCATCTCGACGACGTGCTCCAGGCCTGCCGGGAGAGGCTGCGGTTCACGTCGGACCACGAGGAAGCGGTGCGGGGCTCCGAGGTCGTGTTCATCGCCGTCGGAACGCCCACAAACCCGGACGGCATGCCCGACCTCACGCACCTGCACGCTGCCTTCGGCCAGGTGCTCGACGCCGTCCGCGGCTCCGCGCAGAGCCTCGTCGTCGTCACCAAGAGCACCGTGCCCGTCGGCACCGGGGACCGCCTCGCCGCGCTCGTGCGCAGCCGCGCGCTGACGCCTCGCGTCCATCTCGCCTCGAACCCCGAGTTCCTGCGCCAGGGGCGCGCGCTCGCCGACAGCCTCTACCCCGACAGGATCGTCGTCGGCGGATCCGGGCCGGCCGTGTCGGCGCTCAGGCGGCTCTACCGGCCGATCGTGGAGCGGTACTTCGAGCCGCCCGCCGGGCTGGAGCGGCCGGCGTTTCAAGGCCCGGTCCCCTTCCAAGAGGTCGATCTGCGCAGCGCCGAGCTCGCCAAGTACGCCGCCAACGCCTTCCTGGCCATGCGCATCAGCTTCATCAACGAGGTCGCCAACGTCGCCGACCTGGTCGGGGCCGACGTCGACGAGGTCGCGAGCGCCATCGGCGCCGACCCGCGCATCGGCCTCAGCTACCTGCAGGCCGGTCTCGGCTACGGCGGCAGCTGCCTGCCCAAGGATGCCCGCGCTCTGCACCAGCTCGCCGCGGCGAACGGCTACGAGTTCGAGCTGCTCGCCGCCGCCATGCGCGTCAACGACAGCCAGCGCGCGCGCGTCGTCGGCCACCTCGAGTTCAGCCTCGGCGGCCTGACCGGCAAGCGCGTCGCGCTGCTCGGGCTGGCGTTCAAGCCCGGGACCGACGACATGCGCGAAGCGCCGAGCGTGCAGCTCGCCGCCGACCTGCAGGTACGCGGCGCGCAGGTGACCGGCCATGACCCGAGGGCCCTGGCCAACGCCGAGCGGGTCATGCCCGCCGGCGTCCGGCTGGTGCCCAGCGTGAGCGACGCCCTGCAGGGAGCCGACGCCGCCGTCCTGGTCACGGAATGGCCCGAGTACGCGGCGCTCAAGCCGGAGGCGTTCCTCTCGCGCATGCGCCGCCCGCTCGTGGTGGACGGACGTAATGCGCTCAGTGCCGACGTGCGGCGGGCGCTCGAGTACCGCGGCATCGGCCTGGCCGGACGCGCCAGGGCCGCCTCCGAGCCGGACGCGCTGGCGGCCGACTGACGGGGCGAAGCTCCCCGGGCATGCCCAGCGAGACCGCTCCACGGCCGGACGACGCCTTCCCTGAGCTGGCCGCGTTCTCCGTGCTCGGCGTGCGGGTGAGCGCCATCGACATGCGCAAAGCGCTCGACTTCGTCGACGCCTCGATCCGCGGTGGGCGACGCGCCTACGTGTGCGTCAGCAACGTCCACAGCATCATGGAGTGTCAGCGCGACCCCGAGCTGCTGCGTGTCCACAACGCCGCGGGCATGGTCACGCCCGACGGCATGCCGCTGGTGTGGCTCGGCCACGCCGCCGGCCACCGCGACGTGAGGCGTGTGTACGGCCCCGACCTGCTGCTGGCGGCGTGCGAGCGTTCCGTGGCCCGCGGCTACCGGCACTTCTTCTACGGCGGCGGGGAGGGGGTCGCCGAGCGCCTCGCGGCGCGGCTCTGCGAACGCTTCCCCGGCCTGCGGGTCGCCGGCAGCTACTGCCCGCCGTTCGGGCCGCTGAGCGCTGAGGAGGACGCAGCGCTCCTCGAACGGATCGCCGCGTCCGGCGCCGACATCGTGTGGGTCGGGCTGGGCATGCCGAAGCAGGAACGCTTCATGGCCGAGCACCTCGGGCGGGTGAGCGCGCCGCTGATGATCGGGGTGGGGGCGGCGTTCGACTTCCACGCCGGGCTGAAGCCGCAGGCACCGCTGTGGATGCAGCACAGCGGGCTCGAGTGGCTGTTCCGCCTCGCGAGCGAGCCGCGCCGGCTGTGGCGGCGCTACCTGATCAACAACCCGCTGTTCGTCTTGCACGTCCTGCTGGAGCGCGCGGGGCTGCGGCGGCACGGGGAGGCGGCCGGCAGGTGCGCCGGCGACGCTGGACCCGAAGCGGGGGGCGGCGCGGGGCCTGGCGACAGCGGCGTGTAGCGCGGCGTGGCGTGTGGCGCGGGCCTGGCGTGTGGCGCGGCCGCGCTGCCGGGAGCGGCGTGTCGGCAGGGCATCTCGGAGGGTCGCCGGGGTCATGCGCAGCGTGCTTGTGTTGTTTGTAAAGCCCCGTTTTCTCGCTCGGGAAACGCTGCCACGCGTCTGGAACGCGCTACCTCGCGAGCGCGGCGAACCGCTCGTAGAGCGCGTTCGCCCGGGCGAGGAGCGGCGCGAGGGCAGGTGATTCGAGGGCGCTGCGGAGCCTGGGCTTGTCCTCGTCGCGCAGGGCTGACGGCCTGGCGACGCTGGATTCGCTGACGACGCCGCCGGCGTCCCGCCGCTCAAGGTCCTCGACGAGCTTCATCGCCTTCTCCACGTCGGCCGGATCGTTCGTGAACGCCTGATAGCGCGTCCCGAACCTGGCGTTGAGGCGTTCGATCACGCGGCCGAAGTCGCCGGTGACCTGGTCGAACAGGGCAACGACCATGCCCTCGGCGTACGGCGCGACGGCGGTGTGGAAGGCGATGTAGGACCTAAGCGCCACGTTCGGGGAGACGCGCTCGCGCTGGACGAGCGAGATGACGGCGTCGGCGGGGTCTCTGACGAGCAGGATGGTCGGCAGCTCGCGGCGGACCGCGCGGATGACCTGGGCGGGTGCGTGCGAGTGCCGCGCGACGTGGAGCGCTTCGAGGGGCTGGCCTTGCGCGACG
>CAYOXR010000475.1:0-6587 GCA_964407955.1 uncultured bacterium
GGGCGGTCTCGACGTCGCCCTGGCGGAGGCGTTCCAGGTGCCGTCGATCACAGCCGTGGAGCTCAACGGCGCGGGCGTGGCGCTGGCCGACGGCGCGTCGGCTCGGGGACTGGTGGCCGGAGCGCCGGCCTACGCCGGTGCCGACCTGCATATCGACGAGGGCCGGAGCTTCCTGCGCCGCCAGCGCCGGCGCTTCGACCTCATCCTGCTCTCCCAGGTGGTGACCGATGCCGCCGAGCTGCATGCCTACGCCCTGGTGGAGAACGGGGTGTACACCGTGGAGGCCTTCCGGGACGACCTCGCCCACCTCGCCCCCGGCGGCGCCGTGGCCCTCAAACTCTACGACGAGGCCACCCTGACGCGCGCCCTCACCACTGCCATCGCGGCGCTGGCGGGCGGCGGCATGAGCCAGGCCGATGCCCTGCACCACGTGCTTGCGGTGCTCGACACCCGCGGCGCCCGGCCCATCCCGTTGCTGATGGTGTTCGACCATGCCCTGAGCCGCGCCGACGCCACACGCTACGGACGCCTCGCGGTCGCGGCCGGACTCCAGCCCCTGTACCTGCCGGGCGTGGTCGAGAACCCTCCGCTCGACGCGTTCAGTGCCGGGCGCATCCACCTGGCCGACCTCGAGGCGGGCAGCGGCGGCATCGACATCGCCCCGACCTACGACACCCGCCCGTTCTTCTTCGACTTCGAGCCGGGCCTGCCCGGCCCGCTACGAGACCTGCTGCTGGCGCTCGCCGCACTCACGGTCATCGGCGCCGCCCTGCTACTGCTGGGCCTCCGGCGCGCCGGCGCCCCGGCGCGCGCGGCACCCTGGCTGTTCGCGTGTCTGGGAGCCGGCTTCATGCTCGTGGAGGTGGGGGCGCTGCAGCGGCTCCGGCTCTACCTGGGGACGCCGACGCTGACCCTGGCGGTTGGTCTGGCGGCTCTCCTGGTCGGGGCGGGCCTGGGCGCCGGTGCCGCCTCCCGCGCCGCCGCGGACGCCCGGACGGCGCTGCGAACGGCCGCGTTCGCGGCGCTAGCGGTAGCCGCCGCCAGCCTGGTGTGGACGCTGGCGTACCCGCTGTGGGCGCAGCCCAGCCTGGCCTGGCCCACCACCGCGCGCGCCGTCCTGGCGGCCGTCACCCTGCTGGTCCCGGCGTTCCCGATGGGGATGCCCTTCCCGCTCGCCCTGCGCGCCGTCGGCGAGCGCGCGCAGGCCGAGGTGGCGCTAGGCTGGGCCGTCAACGGCGTGGCCTCGGTACTGGGCAGCAGCGCGGCTACGGCGTTGGCGCTCACCTGGGGCTTCCCGGTCGTGCACCTCGCGGCCGCCGGCCTGTACCTGCTGGCCGCCGTCTCTGCCGTCCGCCTGCTCGCCTTGACGTCACCGGCGGTTGGCTAGAGCCGGGTCGGCGCCCACCGGCGCATCGTCGCTCGCACCTGCAACGCCGGCATCACGTCAAACAACGCGCAACCTCCAGGGCGAGATCCTCCGGGCGCTCCCACCAGTCCCCGTTGGCCAGCACGGCAACGCACAGCTCTTCCGCCGGAAGGTGTATCAGCGCGGAGCGGAATCCGAGGATCCCCCCGCCATGCCCTTCGAAGCGGCGCGTTCCATCGTCCGTCAGGAACCATCCCAGGCCCACCTGGAAGCCCTCCGACAGCTCGTTTCCGACGCGGCTCGGCCGCGGCGTGCGCATCGCCCGGCGCAATGCCGGCGCCAGCAGCGCATCCGTGTGCGCCGCGGCGCCGAAGGCCGCGAGATCAGGGGCGCTTGCCAGCAGCACGCCGGCCGAGAACGTGTTGCCGGTGCTGTAGCAGGCCTTGTTGACGATCCCCTCACGGTCCCGCGAGAAACCGTGGACACGACTCGGCACCAGCTGGCGATAGTCGTTCACCCGCGTCGCCCGAAGGCCCAGGGGCCGGATGATCCGGTCGTTCAGGAAGGTTTCGTGGCTCCGGCCCGAGACGCGCTCGATGACCGTGCCGAGAAGGTGGAAGCCGGTGTTGTCGTAGGCGTGCCGCTCGCCCGGCTCGAACAGCAGCGGAAGGCCCGCCACCAGCTCCAGGATGCCCTCCCGGCCGCGATTCAGGGCCGCTCCCTGCCGGTAGCCGTCGGCCTCGGTGTAGCTCGGCAAGCCCGATTGGTGAGCCAAGATGCGCTCGAGCGGTACCGAGCGCCAGGCGTCCGGCACCTCCGGCAGCAGCGCATCTGGCGTCTGATCGAGACTCAGCACGCTGTCCTGGACGAGCACCATCACCGCCTCGGCGGTGAACAGCTTCGTCACCGAAGCGATCTCGAAGACGCCGTCCGCCGCCACCGGCAGGTGGTGCTCGAGGTCGGCCTCGCCCCGTGCCTCGGCGAACACCACGTTGCCGCCGGAGGCCGCCGCGACGGCCAGTGCCGGGAGCTCGGCGCTCTCCCGCGCCGCCGCGCAGGTGCGCTTCGCGTCGTCGGCGCTCACGCGGCCAGGTCCACCCGGCTCGAGCCTTCCCGCAGCGAGCGCTCCGCGGCGAGGCAGAGCGCGACGGCCGCGCGACCGTCGCGGCCGTTTGCAGGTACCGCCGCTCCGTCCATCACCGCCCTGAGGAAGGCGTCGGTCTGCCGCGGCAGGTCGAAGGCGTGGCCGGTGCGCTGCGGCACGTCGAGGCTCCGGATGCCGTCACCGTCCTGCGCCCACAGACCCACCGTGGGGGCATCGTCGGTGTCCTGGCGGCCGTCCCAGCGGGCGCGCAACGCCCCACCCTCGGCGTTCAGGTCGCAGCGGACGTGGTGCTCGAAGCCGGCGATGGTGCGCGTCACCATGGCCCGAGCGCCGCCCAAGAACTCCAGGCGGATGTCAAGGTTCTCGTGCAGCCCCTCGCGCCCGGGCCTGCTGACCGCCCAGGCCTGCACCGACGCGACCTCGCCGAGCAGCCAGCGCGCCAGATCGAGGTAGTGGATTGGCTCCTCGAGGATGCTGCTGCCGAGCTTCGCCGGGTCCTGCTTCCAGCCCGACGCGCCCGACCGGTAGGGACGCCGGAACAGCCGCAGGTCGAGGTGCAGCGGCTTCCCCAGGCGTTGCGCCTGTGTGCGGACCCGCTCGAACAGGGTGAACGCGCGCATCTCGTGCCCCACGGCCAGCACCCGCCGTGCGGTGTCGGCCGCCGCCAGCACGCGGTCGCAACCTGCGAGCGAGATGGCCATCGGCTTCTCGACCAGAACGTGCTTGCCCGCCTCGAGGCAGGCGACGGCGTGGTCGGCGTGGAGGTAGTTGGGGCTGGCCACGACGACCGCGTCCAGATCCTCGCGGAGGAACGCTTCCAGGTCCGTGCTGACCGGCACGCGCCACTCGCTGCGCAACCGGTCCGCGGTCTCCCGGGTGCGCACCAACACCGCCGCCGGCGACAGCCCGCACGCGTGCAGGGCGCTGCGGTGCATGGCCGCCCATCGCCCGCCGCCGATGAGGCCCACTCGCAGGTCATCCCGCCCGCCGTCGGGTCCCCTGCCGCCATTGCCGGCCGCGCTCACGCGGCCTCGCCCTTGAGCGGGGGCGGGTCACCACGCACCTCGGAGGGCGCCACGTCGCGATCCTCGGCGATGGAGGCGAGCGCGGCCAGCGAGGTGCGCAGGGCCCGTATCCCGGCGTCGATGCCGGCCAACGGCCGGTGCTCGCGGCCCGCCAGCTCTGCACGGAAGCTGGCGATCTCCTCGCGCCACGCGTCGACCGGCGGCGCCTCCCAACTCACCTCGCCGTCGGGGCCATGCAGGCTCACCCGCTCCGGCCACTCCACGCTCAGCAAGCCGTCGGGCCCCAGGTAGGTGTGCCGTTCGGATGCCGGGATGCCGGCCGGCAAACCCCAGGACACCTGGATCACGCCCACGCCGCCCGCCGGGTAGCGAAGCGTGATCACCGCGCTGTCGATCGCCTTGTGGCGGATGCGGTCCAGCTCAGGCTTGCCGTCGCCGAAGGCGTAGCCGTACGCGCGCACGCCCTCGGGCTGCTCCCCGAAGAGGGCCTCCCACTGGTCGAAGACGTGACAGCACATGTCGATGACCGGTCCGCCGTTGGCGGCGGCGTCGTGCATGAGCAGCTTCGGCCTGATCCCGGCGGTGATGGTCGCCTGGGCCAGCACCGGTACGCCGAGCCTTCGGCCGAGGGCGAGGACGCGGTCGGCGGCCGGATCGAAGCGCCGCATGAAGCCGATGCGCAGGCGGCGGCCGCTCCGCGCCTGGGCGGCCCGCATGGCCTCGGCCTCGGACAGCCGCAGCGCCACCGGCTTCTCGCACAACACGTCCTTGCCGGCATCGAGCGCCTGGACGGTGTACTCGGCGTGCAGGAACGTAGGGGTGCACACCGACACCGCGCCGACGTCGGCGCGCGCCAGCGGCCCGCCCGGCCCGGCGTACGCCTGCGCGCCGTGGGCTGCCGCCAGGCGCTCGGCGCGCGCCGTGTCGGGGTCGACGACCGCCACCACGCGGGCACCGGCGTCCACCCACCAGTGCGCATGGCGCGCGCCCATGTCGCCCGCCCCGATGACGACCACCCCGAGCGGCTCCGCCGGGGCGCTCACCGCGCCGGCCCCGGAATGCGCTCCCGGCCGGCCCCCGCCGACGCCTCGTCGGGTCCCCGCACAGTGCCCGCGGCCCCCGCCACGCGCGCGTTCGTCTGCTCCGGCGCCGCCGGCGCCCGCGGGCGCCCCGGCCCGGACGCATCGAGTCGCGTGCCTATGTCTCGCATGCTGTCGAGCGTAATGACTGAACGCCGCCCGCGTCCAGTGAACGCGCCACCCCGCGCGGCGGTCGACCGCGCGGGCGACGGCGACTGCCGGCCCGTCACCGCCGAGGCAGGCGGCCGGCAGCGCATCTTACGAGGGGGGCAGCCGCACGCTGGGCATGCTGTCGCGAACGAAGGCGCGAGCCTCGGCGTCGTCGGGAATGCCGCTGCGCGCACCGAACGTGCGGCACGCCATGGCGGCGACCGCCACGGCGTACGCCGCGGCCTGGCGGGCGTCGAAGCCCCGCGCGATGCCCGCGGCGTAGGCGCCATGGAAGACGTCGCCGGCGCCCGTGGTGTCCACCGCCTCGACCCGCGGCGCGGGAAGGTGCAGCGTCCCCTCCCCGTCGTCGAGGAGCACGCCTTCCTCACCCAGCGTCACGCCGACGACCTGACCCGGGTGCTGCCGCAAGCGCTCGAGCGCCGCCTCCGGCTGGTCGCGGCCCAGCAGCTCAGCGGCGCACTCGCGCGATACCAGCAGATGATCGGCCAGCTCGGCGTGCTCGAAGTGCCGGAGGCTGCCGTAGTCGGCGACCACGCTGACGCCGGCGGCCCGCGCCGACCGCGCGGCGGACGCGCACAGCGCCGGATGACGCATGTCGACCAGCACAGCCGCGGCGGCCGGCACGTCGACGCCCTGCAGCCAGGCGGGATCGTCGACGAGATCGCGGCCGCGGTACGGGAAGATCCAGCGCTCACCGTCCGGCGCGACCAGCACGGCACTCACGAAGCTGCGCGCGCCAGGGATCGTGCGCACGGCGGCAACGTCCACCCCGGCCGCCTCGAGCTCCGCGGTCAACAGCGCGCCGGCGGCATCCTCACCGTGCAGCGCCACCAACGCCACGTGCACACCAAGACGCGCCACGGCGACGGCGCCGGTGGCAGCGGGGCCGCCGCCCTGCACCAGGTAGGCGCTGGCATCCGTGCGCGAGGCCAGCGGCGGGAAGTGCGCCACCCGCCACACGTGGTCCAGGCACGACAACCCGACGGCGAGCACGCTTGGGCGCGTCACGATCGCAGGTAAGGCCGACGCGGCAGCGGCGGCACGACCTCGGCGCCGATGTGCGCGCACAGCTCGAACAGCGGCTCGACCAGGGCGCCGCGACCGAAGGCGAGGTGATGGGGCAGCCGGCGGTCGAGCAGGTTCGCCACCAGGCCCGCGGCGCCGACAGGCTCGTGCCCCCAGCGCACGCCCGAGAGCCAGCCCCGGACGCCGTCGAAGCCCGCCTTCTCCGGCCGCGCCAGCTCGCCCGCCACGATCACCGCGGCGCGCCCGGAACGCAGCAACCGGAAGCCGCTGACGGTTCCTGGACGCAAGCGCATGTCGCGCACCACGCCCATGCCGTCCCGGTTGAAGTGCACCGTGAGGCGGCTGCCGGGGCGCCGCCCGCCTTCTTCGGCGGGGGCCGCCCACGCCACGGGAGCGTTGCCGCAGTGCCACACCAGCACGCTGTCGTCGGCCGGGTCCACGTCGGACAGATCCATGAGGATGGCGCTCTCGCCGCTGATCCCTTGCAGCGCCAGCATGGACAGCGCCCCCATGACGTCCCCCTCGCATGCCGCCGGCAGCTCGCGGGCGCTGACGTTGCCCATGGCGGCGCAGGGCATGGCGCCGCACGCTTCGGGCAGCTCGGGCCAGCAGCGCACGGCCAGCGCGGAGGCTTCCGCTTGCGCGGCCATGCCGGTCAGCGCGAGGTCGATGCGCGCGGCACGCCGAAGCTGTTCGAAGGGCACGTCGTAGCGCTCGGTCTCGGCCCAGCGCCGGGCGCGCGCCGCCGCCTCGGCATCGGACACCGCCGCCACACGTTCGAACAACTCGGACAGCTCCCGCCGCACCAGCTGCAC
>CAYOXR010000476.1:0-3789 GCA_964407955.1 uncultured bacterium
GGCCACACCGCCGAGCTCACCGTCGCCGGCACCTTCCGAGTCGGCAACGAGCTGATCGACGGCGTGGCGTCGTACATGTCGCTCGCCAACCTGCAGAGCTACATGGGCGTGCCCGGCCGCATCAGCGGCTACCACCTGCGGCTCACCGATCCGCAGCAGGCGGCCGCCACCGGCGTGCGCCTCGGCGACACCTTCGGTCTGCGCCCCGTCTCCTGGGACACGCTGTTCTCGAGCCTCATCAGTCAGCTGCGCCTGCAGAAGGCGGTCATCGCCGTGGTGGTGTTCCTGATCGTGCTGGTGGCCGCACTGGGGATCGCCAACATCCTGGTGCTCACGGTCGCCGAGAAGACCGAAGAGATCGCCATCCTGCGGGCGCTGGGGGCCAGCGCGCGCCAGGTGCTGGCCGTGTTCACCCTGGAGGGGTTGCTTCTCGGCGGCGCCGGAACGGTCCTGGGGGCGCTGCTCGGCCTCGGCGTGAGCACCTACTTCCGAGTGCAGCCGTACCCGCTCCCCGGCAACCTCTACTTCATCACCGAGCTGCCGGTGCGCCTCCAGTGGACCGACTTCGCCTGGGTGTGCGGGCTGTCGCTCGCCACGAGCGTCCTGGCCGGCCTGTTCCCCGCCCGACGCGCGGCCGACCTCGACCCCGTCGAGATCCTGCGCTGATGGCCCGGCGCACCCCCCTCGATCCCGAGCGCGCCTGGAGCTACCTCCTCGACCTGCTCGCCCGGCGCGACTACACCGCGGCCGAGCTGCGAGACCGGCTGCGACGGCGCGGCATCGACGAAACCGAAGCCGACGCGCTCCTCACAAGACTCGGACGGCTCGACCTGGTCGACGACGCACGCTTCGCCGAACGCTGGGTGGAGGGACGGCGTGACACCCGGGGCCGGCTTGCGCTGCGGGCCGAGCTCGGACACAAGGGCGTGGCTACGGAGCTGGTCGAACGGCAGCTGCTCGCCCTCACGGAGCGGCAGCAGCTCGCGGCGGCGACGGCCCTCCTGGAGCGATTCGCGTGGCGCTACCGGCCCGCTCGGGCGCCCGGCACGGCAGCGAACGCCGACCGGCACGCGCACCCGGCGGCTCCGGCTGCCGCCGCAGGCGGCGCCCCGGCGCCCGGGCAGGCGCTGCGCGAGCGCGCTCGGGCGTTCGCTTTCCTGGCCAGGCGCGGGTTCACGCCGGACGTTGCGGGAGCGGCCATCGACGCGGTCGGGTGGTGGCGTGAGGACGTCGGCTAGTCGCGCCTGAGACGGCGTGAACGCGCCCTCATCGGGGCGCTCGTCGCCTTGACCGGCCGCTGGTTGTCCAGTAGAGTTGTTAGTTGCGTCGGGGCGTAGCGCAGCCTGGTAGCGCACATCGTTCGGGACGATGGGGTCGGAGGTTCGAATCCTCTCGCCCCGACCAAGAAGCGGGACCCCTACCCGGTAGGCGGTCCCGCGTTCTCGTGCGGTCGCGGCCGGGACGACCGGATCGCCGCACACAGACGCGCTAGGCCTCGTCCTCCCCTCGCCCGCGGCCCACTCCGTGCCAATCACGCCCCCGGACGTGCGCCAGCGTACAGCGCGATACGCACACCAGGCGGCCCTGCTCGTCGCGGATCTCGACGCTCCACAGTTGCGTGCGCCGCCCCTTGTGCAGCGGTGTGCCCACGGCGGTCAGCAGGCCCTCCCGGACCGCCCGCACGTGATTGGCGTTGATCTCCAGGCCGACGGCGCTCTCCTTGCTGGCATCGAGGCTCGCGCTCGCACCGAAGCTGGCGACCGTTTCGGCGAGCGCCACCGACGCACCACCATGGAGGAGGCCGAACGGCTGATGGTGCGCGGGCGTTACCGGCATGGTCGCCACCACGCGCTCGGGCCCGGCCTCGGTGATGACGATCCCGAGGGTCTCCATCAAGGTGCCCGGCAACGTGCCGAGCATCGGGAAGGGCGCTGCGTGCTTCGGCATGTCGCCAGGCTACACCGCGCGCCGGCCGCAGGCGGACGGCCGTGGCGACGCGCCTCGCCAGGGCGCTGGTAGGCTTGTACGGTGCGGCGCGCGCTGCGCCGCCACGAGAGGAGGGCCATGCCCGCGCTCACCTACGCAACGTTCCCGAGCCTCCGCGGCCGCGATCTCGGCCGCTCGGAATGGCTGCCGATCGGACAGGACCGCATCGATGCCTTCGCGGCCTGTACGCTGGACGACCAGTGGATTCACGTCGACCGCCAGCGGGCCGCCGCCGGCCCGTTCGGGACGACCATCGCGCACGGCTACCTGACCCTGGCGCTACTGGTGCCGATGCTGACGTCGCTCGGGACCTTCCCCACCGACGGCACCACCATCATCAACTACGGTATCGACCGGCTGCGCTTCCTTCGGCCCGTGCCCTCGGACGCGCGGGTGCGGGCGCACGCCGTGGTCGCCGACGTGCAACCCAGGGGCGAGGACCGCCTGCTGGCCAGCTACGACTGCGAGGTCGAGATCGAGGGACAGGACGGGCCCGCGCTGGCGGCGCGGGTGCTGCATCTACTGGTGGCACCGGCCTGAGGCGCGTCCACGGGCGCTGCCGACCGTGAGTCGGATGCGCCGGGACCGTCGCTCAGCCGCCGGGCGCACGCACCAGGCTGCGCCCGATGCCCAGCGCCAACGCCTCCTCGCCGGGACGCGTCACCACCATCAACCCCACCGACAGCCCGTCGGCGGTGTCGCCGGCAGGCACGCTGGCCGCCGGTGAGGCGAGCACGTTGAACACCGTCGTGTTGCGCAGCATGCGCGCGTTCGCGGCGAAGTAGGCGCCGTCCTCGGCGAGGGCATCGATGCGAGGCGGGAGGATCGCCAGGGTGGGTGCGAGCACGGCGTCCACGCCCGCCAGCCCGGGCCAGAAGCGCCGCCGGAGGGCGGCGCGCGCGTACCCCAGTCGGATGTAGTCGGCCGCCGGACGCCCCGCCACGCGCAGCACCCGCTGCACCACACGCGGGTCCATATCGTCGCCGCGCCGTTCGAGCAGCTCCTGGTACAGGGCGTACGCCTCGTGCGCGGCGAAGCTGCCGTACTGGCGGTACAGCTCCGCCACCTCGGACAGGACCGGCAGCTCCTGTCGGCGCACCTCGTGACCGAGCTCTTCGAGCCGCTGCAGGGCCGCCGCGAAGATGGACGCCACGGGGTCCTCGAGCGTCTCTTGCAGCACCGTGGTGGGCGCCAGCAGCACCAGCCGCCGAGGCGGCTCGGCCAACTCCCGGTACGGCTCGGCGAGCATCGCCAGGAACAGCGCCCAGGCGTCGTCGGCGTCGCGCGCCAGCGGCCCGAGGGTGTCGAGGGTGGTGGAGAGCGCCACCGCACCCTCGGTGGGGATCCGGCCGTCGGTCGTCTTAAGCCCGACGATGCCGTTCACCGACGCAGGGATCCGCACCGAGCCGCCCGTGTCCGAGCCCAGCGCAGCGACAGCGAGCCCGGTCGCGACCGCCACCCCTGAGCCCGAAGAGGAGCCCCCCGGGACCCTGCTCGCGTCACGGGCGCACCCCGGCGTGCCGAAGTGCGGGTTGATACCGATCCCGGAGAAGGCCAGCTCGGTCATGTTGGTGCGACCCAGGAACACCGCGCCGGCTGCGTCGAGGCGGGCCACGACGGGTGCGTCCTGCGCCGCAGGTGCGCCCTGCAGCAGCACCTTGGAGCCGGCGGCCGAGACCTCGCCCTCCATGTCGAGCAGGTCCTTGATCGCGATCGGCACGCCCTGGAGCGGGCCGGTGTCGACGCCGGCGCGGAAGCGCCGTGACGCCTCCTGCGCCTGCCGCCTCGCGCGCGCCGGGGTCA
>CAYOXR010000477.1:0-5430 GCA_964407955.1 uncultured bacterium
CCGGGTGTTTGCGCGCGAGCTGGTGGCAGCGGACAAGCTCGACCAGGACCTGCCGGTGTTGCTCTACCTGCAAGGGGGGCCCGGCAGCGAGGGGCCCCGTCCCACCGATGCCGGCGGCTGGATCGGCCGGGCGCTGCGCGAGTATCGGGTACTGCTGCTGGACCAGCGCGGAACCGGCCGGAGCGCGCCGGTTACGACGCAGACGCTGGCCGAACTCAGCGACGCCGACGCGCAGGCTGAGTACCTCAGCCACTTCCGCGCCGACGCCATCGTCGCCGACGCCGAGGCCATCCGGCGCGAGCTGGTGGGGGCGGACACGCGCTGGAGCATCCTGGGGCAGAGCTTCGGCGGGTTCTGCGCGTTGCGCTACCTGTCGGCCGCGCCGAACGGGCTGGAGCGCGCACTCATCACGGGCGGGCTGGCGAGCCTGAGCCGGCCGGCCGAGGACGTCTACCAAGCGACCTACCGGCGTCTGCGAACTCGCAACGACGCCTACTACCGGCGCTACCCCGAGGACGAACGCGGCTGGCGCGAGGTGGCCGCGCACCTGCACGAGCATCGCGTGCGGCTCCCCGACGGCGAGCGCTTCACGGTAGAGCGCCTGCAGTTCCTCGGAATGGAGCTTGGGCGCTCGGAGGGCTTCGAGCGCCTCCACTGGCTACTCGAGAGCGCGTTCGTGACGGTGGCCGGCCGGCGTGAGCTGGCGCTGCGCTTCGTAGACGAGGTGTATCGGCTTCAGGGCTTCGTCGCCAACCCCCTGTTCGCCGTCATCCACGAGGCGATCTACGCCCAGCAGAAGGCCACCCGCTGGGCCGCCCAGCGCGCGCTGGAGGGCGCCCCCGAGGTCCCCTACCGGCCCGGCGGGCCGCTGCGCTTCACGGGCGAGATGATCTACCCCTGGATGTTCGAGCAGTTCTCAGCGCTCCGACCGTTCCAGGCGGTCGCCCAGGCCCTCGCCGAGAAGGACGACTGGCCGCGCCTCTACGACGCCGACGTGCTTGCGGCCAACGAGGTGCCCGTGGCCGCGCTCGCCTACCTCGACGACATGTACGTCGACTTCGAGCTGAGTCGAGAAACGGCCGAGGCCGTTGGCAACGTGCGCTTGTGGGCGACCAACGAGTACCAGCACAACGGACTGGGGGTCGACGGAGAGCGCATCCTCGACCGGCTGCTGGCCATGACGCGGGCACCGCTGTAGGCGTCGTGCGTCGGGGGCTTCCCGCATGGTATGCGGCGGGCGACCCGGAGGTCGCCCGCCGCGTGCCGCCCAGCCTGTGCGCTAGACGAAGATGCCTTTGGGAAGGTGCGCCGACACCACCCAGTTGGGTGCGTCCACGACCTCGCTGATGCGCAGGTCCACGGCCACGCTGCACAGGGCGTAGGCGAGCTGCGTCGCCAGGCCGTATTCCGCGACCAGGTGGTCGATCATCGCGCGTATCGCATCGCGCGCGGCATCCATCAGATCCGGCCCCACGCCGGTGGTGGCGTAGGAACCGCGCTCCGCCGGCGCGAAACGGCCCTGGGGTCGGGGGGCGTCGAACTGGGGCGCGGGCAGGTTCGCACCCTTGACCAGCTCGAAGCGCAGCCTCGTCCGCATGGCGGTCTCGATGGCGGTGCCGCACACTTCACCGTCACCCTGAGCTGCGTGGGTGTCGCCGACGGAGAACAGTGCGCCCGGTACCTCCACCGGCAGGTAGAGCACGGTGCCGCGCGTCAGGTCGTGGACGTCCATGTTGCCGCCCACCCGTCTCGGCGGCACCACCGAGTGGCTGCCGGCCTCGGCCAGGGCAACTCCGATGGTGCCCGGGAACGGCACCGTCGGCAACCGGATCTCCGGGGTGAAGTCCACCCGCTCGGCGTCGTAGTGGGAGATGTGCAGGTAGGGCTCGGCGAACTCCTCGGCCAGGAGACCGAACCCGGGGATCAGCCCGGTCCAGCCCCAACCGCTCTCCTCGAAGTCGAGGATGTGAACGGCGAGGGCGTCGCCCGGCTCGGCCCCGTCGACATACACGGGGCCTGTGACCGGGTTGACCTTCTCGAAGTCGAGCGCACCCACGTCGGCATGGCTCGAGTCCTTGCCGAGCTGACCGCCCGACGCGTCGAGGATCTCGAAGTGGACCTCACTGCCCGGCGCCACCGTGAGCACGGGCTCGATGGCGTTGTCCCACCCGAAATGGTGGTGGGCACTGTGTATGGTGTGGCCGCTAGTTCCCTCCGACAATCTCGATCTCCTTGTAGTTCACCGGCGTGTAGATGCCTGCTACCTGGAAGCCGATGCCGCCCATTCGAGGCGAGTGCATCACATAGCTGCGGGCGTTGAACAGCGGAATCCACGGCGCGTCGTTCGAGGCCTTGGTGAACACGTCACGCCACAGTGCGAGGCGCGCGTCCTTCTGGCTGGGCTGCACCATGGCGTCGGCCTTCTGGCCTTCGGCGTCGAGCTGCTTGTTACAGAAGCGCGGCCAGTTCCAGCCACCCGGCACGGCGCTGCTGCACGCCAGGATGGGCCACCAGAAGTCGTTCGGATCGGGATAGTCGTCGAGCCAGGCCATGCCGCCCGACCACACCATGGGCGTCTTGCCCTGGCTGGCGGCGTCGATCACGGCACTTGGCGACAGCGAGCGGATGTCGACCTTCACGCCCACTTGCGCCAGCTGCTGCTGGATCACCTGCGCGATGCGCGGGTTGGGATCGACGTTGCTGGTGTAGAGCACCGAGTTGAAGCCATTGGGGTAACCGGCTTTGGCCAGCAGCTGCTTGGCCTGGCTGGGATCGTACGCGAAGCCCTTGTAGTCCTTGTTGTATCCGGGCATGGCCGGCGGCAGGATCTGGTTGGCCGCGACGTCACGGTTGTTGTTCACGCGCAGGATCGCGCTCTTGTCGATGGCCATGTTGAGCGCCTGGCGAACCTGGACGTTGTCGAAGGGCTTCATGGCGGTGTTCAGCGCCACGTAGCTCGTCTCGATCTGGTCAGATGAGACCACCAGCTTCTTGAGGTTGGAATCACTCATCACCTTCGCGAACTGAGATGACGGGATGCCGTCACCGAGGATGTCCACCTCGCCGCGCTGGAGTCGCAGGAACGCCACGTTGGGGTCAACGCCGAACTGGAAATCGAGCTCGTCGACCTTGGGCTCGCTGGGCACGAAGTAGTTGGGGTTCTTCACCAGCACCAGCCGCTGACCGGGCACCCACTCCTTCATGGAGAAGCCACCGGTGCCCACCGGGTGGTGGCCGAAGTCCTTGCCCCACTTGGCGACCGCCTGCGGCGGCACCGCGAACGCGAAGTTGAGCGCCAGCTTGTTGAGGAAGGTGGCGTCGGGCTGGGTTAGGGTGAACTGGACCTGCGTGGGTGACAGCACCTGGATGCCGGTCACGCTCTTGGCCTTGCCGTCGATGAACGCCTGGGCGCCCTTGATGCCCGTGAAGAAGCCGACGCCCGGGCTCTGCGTGGCGGGGTTCAACATGCGCTCGAACGAGTACTTCACGTCGGACGCATTGAACGGCTCGCCATCGGTGAACTTCACGCCCTGCCGGAGGTCGAAGGTGTAGGTCAGCCCGTCGCTGGAGATGGTGTACGAGGTGGCGAGTGCAGGCTCGAGTTGCGTGGTGCCGGGCTTGTAGGTCATCAGCCCGTCGAAGATCGCCTGGATCATCGACCAGTTGTCCCAGTTGTAGCCGATGGCCGGGTCGAGCGTTGAGATGTCGTTCTGGAAGGTCAGTACCACCGTACTGTTGGCCGCGAAGCCGAAGCCCGCGGATGCCACGAGGATCGCCAGCGCTATCGCCCACTTGCGCATCGTGTACTCACTCTCCTTCTGGCGCTTGACGCCAATCAACCGTGTGGTTGTCGCGCTTCTCCTACGGTGTGTCCTTCAGCGCTCGCCTCCTTCTCACTGGTACTGAATTCGAGGGTCGAGGAGGGGGTAGATCATGTCGGCAAGCAGATTGCCGAGCACGACGAAGATCGCCGTCATCAGCACGCCGCCCATGATCACCGGAATGTCCAGCACCTGGATCGCTTGCCACATCATCTGACCCAGGCCGGGCAGCGCGAACACCTGTTCGACGACGATCACGCCTCCCATGAACACGCCAAGGTCCAGGCCAACGAGAGCGATCACGGGAAGCAGCGCGTTGCGCAGCCCATGACGGAACACCAGCGAGCGTGGCCGAACACCCTTGGCCCGTGCCGTTCGCAGGTAGTCCTGACGAAGGACCTCGACGAGGGACGAACGCAGCACCCGTGCATACCACCCCGCTCCCGCGAACCCTACGGACAGCGCCGGAAGGACGTAGTGCGCGAGGTCGCCGTTTCCGTAGCCGCCGAGCGGGAACCACGGTACCAGGTAGCCGAACACGTACAGCAGGATGAGACCGACCACAAACTGCGGCGTAGACACACCGACGAACGCGAACAACGTGAACCCACGATCCCACCACGACCCCTGCGCGACCGACGACAGGATGCCGATAGGGATGCCGAGCAGCAGCTCGCACGCGATGCCTGTGAGCATGAGCTTCAGCGTGACCGGCAAGTGCGTCGCCACCAACGTGCTGACCTGGGTGCGCTGCGCGTACGAGCGCCCCATGTTGAAGTGCACGAGGTTCCATAGGTAGTGCACGTAGCGCACCGGAAGCGGCCGGTCCAGCCCCAGCTGGTGGGCGATGCGCTGAACGACTTCGGGTGTGGCGCTCGGACCTGCGATCATCTGCGCCGGGTTCACGGGCACGATGTAGGTGAGCACGAAGGTCACGGTGATGACGCCGAGGATCGCCCCGAGCCCCTGCAGCAGCCGCCTCGCCACGTAGGCGGTCAACGCCGGCCCCCCACGTCGAGGGCGTCACGCAGCGCCTCACCGAAGAGATTGAAGCCGATCGACGTCAGGATGATGGCCAGGCCGGGGAACAGCACCAGCCACGGGGCGGTCGTCAGGTAGGACTGGCTGGCGTTGATGATGCCGCCCCAGGACGGTGTCGGCGGCTGGACGCCAACCCCCAGGTAAGACAGCGAGGCCTCGAGCAGCACGCTGGTCGAAATGCCCAGCGTGGCGAAGACCAGCAGGCTCAACGACAGCTGGGGCAGGATGTGCCTGAAAAGCACGCCGAACGTGGGGACGCCGAGCGCGGTCGTCGCTTCGATGTACTGCTGCTCGCGGATGGCGAGCACCTGGGCGTAGATCGCGCGAGCCACGTAGACCCAGTTGACCATGGCGATGACCAGGGCCACGATCCACAAGCTGGGGCGCAAGATGGCCGCCAGAGCGATGGCCAGCACCAGTGCAGGGAACGCCGTCATGACGTCGGTGAAACGCATCAGGACGGTGCCCAGCCAACCACGGAAGTAACCCCCCCCCCCCCCCCCCGCCCCCCCCAAAGCCCCCCCCCCCCCCGGGGGCCCCCCACCCCAGGACAGGGGGAACCGGGCGC
>CAYOXR010000478.1:0-4457 GCA_964407955.1 uncultured bacterium
AAGCGTTTCGCCGGCAGCCCCGAGCATGTGATCAACCTGTTCAGCTACGTGGCGCAGGAGGTCCGGATGATCCTCGCCGAGCTCGGCGCGCGCAGCCTCGACGAGATCGTCGGGCGCGTCGATCTGCTCGCGCCACGCGACCTGGTGCTGTCCAAGGCCGTCAAGCTCGACCTGTCGGCGGTGCTCAAGGACCCCGATCCCACCGGTACCAAGGCGCGGCGGAGCCAGCAGCGCCACAACGATCGACCGGAGGTCGTGCCGCCGCTCGACGAGCGCCTGTGGCGCGACGCTGAGTCGGCCCTCGAGCACGGCGAACCGATCGCGCTGAGCTATCCCGTCAACAACGGCGAACGCAGCGTCGGCGCCCGACTCTCAGGCGAGATCGCCCGCCGCCACGGCGAGCAGGGGTTGCCGGCCGGCACCGTGCGCGTGACCTTCGAGGGCGCCGCCGGGCAGAGCTTCGCTGCCTTCACCAGTCAGGGGATGCACCTTCGCCTCGTCGGCGAGGCCCAGGACTACGTGGCCAAGGGCATGGCGGGCGGGGAGGTGGCGGTGCTCCCGCCGCCCGGCACCACGCGCGCGCCGAACCGCAACGTGATCGTGGGCAACACCGTTCTGTACGGCGCTACAGGGGGCAGCCTGTTCGCCGCCGGCAGGGCCGGCGAGCGCCTGTGCGTTCGCAACTCCGGCGGGCGCGCCGTGGTCGAGGGCTGCGGAGACCATGGTTGTGAGTACATGACCGGCGGCGTGGCGGTCGTCCTGGGCCCGACCGGCCGCAACTTCGGCGCCGGCATGTCGGGTGGGGTAGCGTACGTCTACGACGAGGACGGCACCTTCAGCGAACGCTGCAACCCCGGCATGGTGGGGGTGACACCGGTGGCGGACGGCGTCGACGAGGAGCTCCTTCGCGCCCTCGTGGAGAGGCATGTGGAGCTCACCGGCTCGCCGCTGGCCGCGGCGCTGCTGGCGCGCTGGGCCGAGGCGCTGGCGCGCTTCGTGAAGGTCGAGCCGCACCCATCGCTGGAGGATCCGACCGCCGCCGAGCAACAGGAAGCCCTGGTTCAAGAGGCGCTGCTACGCCAGGTTCGCGAGGACGCCGCCTTGCGCGCCTGAGCGGCGTGCCTCCGGACCACGCGGGTGAGCGCGGTGACGCGGCCGGCGCCTCAACCGTAGGCGGCGACGGTGCCGTCCAGGGCCGCCACCACCACGAGGTCGCGGAACGGAAGCGGTGCGGCCTGGATGGCACTGCTGCACACGCGTTCGCGAAACAGCGGCTGTCCGCTGCGCGCATCGAAGCACAGCAGCTCGCCGCCCTCGGTTGCCAGGTACAGCGTTCCCGCCGCCAGCGCAGGCGAGGCCGTGACGGCCGTCGGTAGGTCGCGGGCCCACACCTCGTCACCGCTCTGCAAGCTGAGGCAGTAGAGGCGCCGCCCCCACGACACGGCGTACACCATGCCGTTCCAGACGAGCGGCGTGGCCCACAGCTCGCCCTCCAGATCGAACGTCCACAGGGTGTCGTGCTTCTGCATGCCGAAGCCGTGCAGCGCCCCACTCCGCTCCGGAATCAGGAGCACGCCGTCGGCCGCCGACAGCGTGGCCACCACCTGGCCGACCTCGACCTTGAAGCTCGGCGTGCCGCTGTCGGCCTTCACCGCGTGCAGCCAGCCGTCGTCGGTGGCGTACATCGCCAGGCCGGCGTGCACCGTGGGAGGCGTCGCCGCGGCGGCGCCGGCGTCGTAGCGCCAACGCTCGGCTCCATGAACGTCCCACGCCGCCGCGCCGCCGGTCCGGTCGGTCAGGACGAGCGCATCACCGACTGGCAGCACGCCCACCACGTCGGCGTCGTCGCGCCGCCACAGCGTCTCTCCGGTCGGCCAGGCGATCGCGTGAACGGCGCCGTCTCGGCTCACCACGAGGATGCGGTCGGTCGTGAACACCGGCGGCTGGCTGACTTCGTCGAGAAGCTCGAAGGCGGACTGCACGCCACCGTCGGCAGGCCGCAGGACCGCCAGCGCGTCGCTGCGCTGGCCCACCAGAACGAAGCCGCCGGCGGCCGCCATCCCCGCCGGCCACTGCGGACCCTCCTCCAGCTTTCGGACCCATCGGCGGGTCAGCCCGGACGCCGAGGCGGGCCCGTGAGGGTACACGCCGCGCCGTGCAGGCCCGCCGAGCGCCACATGCGTCGCGCCCTCGCGCCCGCTGGCCAGGATGGAGCGCAGGCCGTCGGCCACCGCGAATCCCGACAGCGGCCGGCGCTCGGGGTCCTTCTCCAACAAGGCGTCGATCAGCCGCGACAGCGCCAGCGGCACCTGCGGGTTCACCTCGATGGCCGGCGTCGGCGCACCGTAGACGTGCTGGTAGAGGACGGCCTGGTCGTTCTCGGCATCGAACGGGGCCTGGCCGGTAGCGGCCCTGTAGAGCACCGCCCCGAAGGCGTAGAGGTCGGTGGGAGCACCGGTCGGCTCGCCCGTCGCCTGCTCGGGCGCCATGTACTGCGGGGTGCCCAGCGTGAAGCCCGTGCGCGTCAGCTCACGCGAGGACTCGGTCAGCTGAACCAGGCCGAAGTCCATGACCTTGGGATGGCCCTGCTGCGTGAGGAGGATGTTTCGCGGCGTAAGGTCGCGGTGGACCATGCCCAAGCGGTGCACGTAGCCGAGCGCCTCCGCCACGGTGATGGCGGCGCCGAAGAGTCGCTCCAGCGACTCGGCATCCGCCTCGAGCGGCCCCAGATCGGTGACGGGCCCGCCCTCGATCAGCTCCATGGCGAAGTAGACGTGCTCACCAAGGCCAAGGTCGTAGATGCTGACGATGCCGGGGTGGTTCAGCCGCGCCAGCGCCCGGATCTCGCGGCGGAAGCGCTCGCTGTCGGTATCGGTGAGGTGAGGCCTGAGGACCTTAAGCGCCACGACCCGTTCGAGGTGGCGGTCGCGGGCGCGAAAGACCTGGGCCATCCCCCCGGTACCCAGCACACCCAGGATGTCGTAACGATTGTCGACGACGTCGCCGGTCTGGAACATCGGACGTGCGCCGAGCTCAGCGCTCGTCCAGCGTCTTGAGGATTTCCGGGTCCAACTTGCCCTCCTCGACGGCGCGGTTGAGCATCTCGATGCCGAGCCTGACCACCTCGGACTTCGAAACCAGACGCTCCGGGTTGGAGAGCTGATAGGCCGTCTTCGTGAGAAGCGAATCCTGCGCCTCCGTGATGACGACCTGCAACCGCTTGCTTTTCTCCCTCTTGGGCACGGCGTTCCTCCGCATGCACGTCGAGTGGCAAGCAACTATAGCATTGGGAGCATTTTCTTGACAATACAGCGTTGCCAGCCTAGACTAACCGTGCCAAGCGTGTGTAACTTGCTCAAGATGTGGCATATATCACACGAGGCGGACCGAACGCCTAGCGAGGGGCAGGGATGGCCGACGACAACGACTTTCTGATCATCCAGGGCGCCACTCCGTTGAGCGGCGGGGTCCGCGTGTTCAGCGCCAAGAACTCCGCGCTCTACCTCATGCTGGCGTCTCTGCTGACCGACGAGACCGTGATCCTCGAGGATGTCCCGCGGCTCAGCGACGTGCTCGTCACGGAGGAGATCCTCAGGCACGCGGGCGCCGAGACGCGTTGGCACGGTCGCGATCTTCACCTCACGACGCGCCAGGTCAGCAACTGTCACGCGCCCTATCGGCTGGTGAGCAAGATGCGTGCCAGCTTCGTGGCCATGGGGGCCCTGCTCGCTCGGTGCGGCGAGGCGCGCATCCCCATGCCCGGCGGATGCGCCTTCGGGCCGCGTCCCGTCGACCGCCACATCAAGGCCTTCCGCGACCTGGGCGTCATCGTCGACGAGGACGGTGGCGACTTCGTGGCCCGCTTGAACGGCCCGCTGCGCGGGCACGTAAGCTTCGAGTCATCCACCGTGGGGGGCACGCAGAACGTCCTGCTGGCTGCGGCGCTCTCCCCGCACGAGGTGGTCATCGAGAACGCCGCGCTCGAACCTGAGGTTCCCGATCTGGCCCGGCTGCTCAGCGCCATGGGGGCGGACGTGCAGGGGGCAGGCACGTCGGTCATCCGCGTGCGTGGCGCCGAGCGCTTGCACGGCGCGCGTTTCCGCCCCATTCCCGACCGCATCGAGGCAGGGACCTATCTGTTGGCGATCGCCGCGAGCCGCGGACAGGGCACGCTGGAGAACGTCCGCATCGACCACCTCGAGGCCACCCTGGTGGCTCTCGAGGACGCCGGCGTGCGCGTCGAGCGCGGCGCGGACAACGTGAGCGTCGACGCACGCGCCCCGTTGCGTCCGACCGACGTCGTCGCCGAGGCATTCCCCGGCCTTCCGACCGACCTGCAGGCGCCCTTCGGGGCCTTCCTTGCAACCATCGATGGCGCCAGCACGGTGCGCGACGAGGTCTATCCCGACCGCTTCACGCACGTGGAGGCGCTGGCGCGCGCCGGCGCCCGCATGCAT
>CAYOXR010000479.1:0-2446 GCA_964407955.1 uncultured bacterium
CAGGGCAACAACGCCTTCATCTTCCCGGGCCTCGGACTCGGCGTGAAGGTGGCGCGGGCGTCCACGGTGACGCCGGGCATGCTCAGCGCCGCGGCCGAGGCGCTGGCCGAATACACCGACCAGGGCCGCATCCAGCAGGGAGCGGTGTACCCGCGAGTAAGCGCCATGCGCCGCGTGAGCCGCTTCGTAGCGGGCGCGGTGGCGCAGGAGGCGGTCAACGCCGGCGTGGCGCAGGCGCACCTCGAGGGCGACCTCGCCGAAGCGGTGGCGGCCGCGATGTGGGAGCCGCGCTACCTGCCGATCCGGAAGCGTTGACGGCGGCATGCGCACGGTCGTGCTGCGGGTGGTGGCACTGGCGCTGCTGCTCCTGCTGGCACTGGTGGCCGTGCTCAGCGTGCGCACCTTGAGGCGGTTGCCGGACACCGTGGTGTACTTCATGGCGTCGGACGGCACCAGCTTTCATCTCGAGCCCGCGTACCGGCGCGGCGGACGCGGCGACGCGGTCGCTCGCGCCGAGCGCGAGGTCACCGCTCTCGCGGCCGGTCCCACCCGGAGCGAAGCCGCCAAGGGGATGAGCTCGGCGGTGCCGGCGGAGACCAGGGTTCTCGACGCGCGGCTCGACGGGGACACGCTCACCATCGACCTGTCGGCGAGCTTCGAGCGCGGCGGTGGCACCTCCATGATGATGGGGCGCCTCAACCAGCTCCTCTACACGCTCACCCGCCCAAGTTCGGTGTCCGCCGTCCGCCTCGAGGTTGCCGGTCGGCCGGTGACGGTGTTCGGGGGCGAGGGCATCCAGATCGACAACCCCTGGCTGCGCAGCGCCGCGCCCGACAACCCGGTGTGGTGAGTGCGCGGCGGGCGGCGCGGGGACCGTGCGCGCCTTCACCTACCGGGTAGCTCTCGACCACTACCCTGGAGCAATGACGAGGCCGAGATGAGCGGGCCCGGCGTCAGGCGCAGGCGCCTGGCGGCGGTGCTGGCGGTGTGCGCGCTCCTGCTGTCACCGCCCGCGCTGGCGGCGAGCCCGTTGTGGGCCACCAGCCAGGGCCGGACCCGGGTCTTCCAGGCGCTGGTGGACCTCTTCCGGGACCGCTACTGGGACCCGGGCTGGATGAACTGGCAGGCGTGGGCCGCACGTTACCGGACGTCCGTCGTCGACGCGGGCAGCCGCGGCGCCTTCGACACCGCCATGCGGGCGATGGTGGAAGCCGTCCACGACGATCACTCCAACTGGCTCGGGCTGGCCGCCTACGGGGGTGGCACGACCTCGCCGCCGGAGCGGCCGACCATCGGCGTGATCACCGCCTACCTTCAGGGGGAGGGGCTGGTGATCGAACGCGTGCTGCCCGGCTCACCGGCGGCTGCTGCGGGCCTCCTGCGCGGCGACGTCATCACGCGCGTGGGGGATCAGCAGCTCAGCGGTGGGGCGCGCTGGGATGCCGGCGTGTTGCTCTCGCGGGCGGTGAAGGCGGGCGCCGTGACGCTGGACGTACGCCGCCGGCAAGCGTCGCGCACGGTGATCCTCGAGCCGCTGCCGCTGGCCCAGGGCCTGCTCGCCGAGGAACCGTCGGCCCGCATGTTGGACGCCGACACCGGCTACATCTACCTTCCCAGCCTGAACGCCACCGACACCGGGCAGCGCTTCCAGACGCTGCTCGCGAGCCTGCAGCACAAGGGCGCCACCGACCTCGTGCTCGACATGCGTGGCGACTATGGCGGGCGCCTCACGCAGCTGGGGCTGGTGCTCGGCGCCTTCGTCCAGGGCGTGTGGGCCAAGGCCGTGAGCCGCGGGCACATTGCCTGGAGCGCGCGCTACCAGCTGGTGGACGGCGAGGGGGTGTCGAGCCTGGTGGCTCCCGACGGCACCATCATCGGTGAGGACCGCGTTCAGCATCCGGTGCGCTTCCTCGGGCCGGTGGTGGTCCTGGTCGATCCGAACAACAGCTCGGCGGGCGAGGTCGGGCCGTTGGCGCTGCAGGATCTGCACCGCGCGCGGGTGGTCGGCACCCGCACGAACGGCAACGTCGAGGCGATCCGCGGCTTCGACCTTCCCGACGGCAGCACCGTGATGGTGGCGATAGCCAACATGGAGGGTGCGGACGGCCGCGCGTTCGACGGCGGGGTGGTGCCGGACGTGACGGCCAAGGCAAACCTGCGCCAGCTGGCGCGCGGTTACGACGCCCCGGTGTCCGGCGCGCTGGCACTGCTGCATGGCTTGCCCTTCGACCCGGGGCGCCTGTTCTGAGCGACTCCGGCGCCGTGTCCGCGACGGCCCGCCGTGGCGGCACGGACGTGAGCGTGGCCATAGAACCCTCATCTGGAGGGCGTGGTACACTTCCTTCGCTTTGAGGCCCGAACACGTGACCGTCACCGGCCTGTCGGGCCCGCAGAGAGCATCGCGATCTGTACCATGGTGCGCCCGACAGGATTCGAACCTGTGACC
>CAYOXR010000480.1:0-3701 GCA_964407955.1 uncultured bacterium
GCACCGCGGCGTTCTGAAGAACGTAGTCCTCCAGGGCCACCCAGGTGTCGCGGTTCAGCTCCTTGTGCTGCGGCGAGCAGTTCGTGAAGTGGAACGTATCGACGTCGGCCTCGTCCGCGTCGTCGCCCCAGACCGGGTCCAGACGCCGTACGAGGTGGCCGCGGTCGAGGGGGTTGTGGCTGTAGAGCTCGGGCCCCGACTGGTACTGGCGATCAATGCGCGGGTCGTACAGCCAGCGGTCCGCACCGCGCTTGAGCGCCTTCAACGCCTTGCCGTCGATGTTGACGGCCGTGTACAGCGCGAGCCGGCGCGACTTCGCAACGACGACCGAGAAGTGGCGGTAGCGCAGCTCGTGCCCGTCGCCCTGCTTGAGCGGAGCGAGATCCTTCTTCCAATAGCCGGCATCGGGCAACGGCACCTTCGTGGCGAGGAAGGACGGGTCGTACCCCTTGCCGGTGTAGTGCGACAGCGCCAGCTCCTCGGCGTGAACCTCGCCCGAGACGCTCGGTGCCGGCGGGGTCTCCGCCGGCCCGGCGGCGGCCGCCTTGTCCGGCGGTCCCTGGGTCACGGATGGGCCCTCACCAACGCGCATCGAGACGCGTAGTGGGATGGTCCACGACGCCGACCCGTCCGGGTTAAGCCTCGCGCCGGCGTGCTCCGGAACCGAGAAACCCTCATTCTGGGAGACCGCCGCGACGTGGGACGTGGGCCAACTCGGTATCGGCTCGGAGAAGGGCTGGCTTTCGAGCATCTCGCGCCGGAGCGCCCTCTGGTCACTGCCCAACGGAGCCGCTTCGATGGCGGCCACGATCCTGCTGATCCGGGCGCCCTCGTTGCACTCCCAGTCGATCTCGTCCTCCGTCATCGTGCTGGGGTCCCACACCTTGCCGCTACGCGTCAGGTAGTTGCCGGACGCATCCGTTCGCGGGACGCCAAGGTGATGGAGCGCCACGACCTCCCACTGGTCGTTGAACACGGGCGACCCCGATGATCCCGGCATCGTGTCGGTCGCATAGTGCAGGAAGGCGGGAAGCACGTCCACCAGATCGTTCTCCCGGATCACCACCTGTTTGGGTTTGCCGCCGGGATGCTGGATGATGTTCAGCCGCTCGTGGTTGATGACCTTGGCCGGGTCGGCCAGGAGCCGACTCCACCCCACGAACGCGAGCTCCCACCCCCGGGCCTCTGGGGGCCGCACCGCCGTCAGGGTGAAGTCGAGGTGTTGGTCTTGCAGGAAGAAGGTGTCCGGGTCGAGGTCGAACAATACCGAGTGCTGCATCGTGCCATCGAGGCCGACCTGGTAGTTGAACTCGATCTTGCTGCGCGCCGTCTCCGCCCGCGACTCCAGGACGTGCTGGTTCGTGATCATGATGTGTGGCGAGACCATGAAGCCGGTGCCGTAGCCGCGGAGGTTGCCCGACGCGTCGTTCACGATCACGCGCCCCACCGTGCGGGAGATCCTCAATGCTTTCGTCAGGAAGGCAACGTTGTTGAAGTCGGGTCGGCCGATGATCCGCTCGAGGCCGACGCGCGGCAAGCCGGCGGAGGGTCGCGCGGTGGGGGTGCCCGCGGTGGCAGCGCCCGCGGCTGCTGCGCCCGCGGGTGGCGCGGCGCCGACGATCATCGCCTCTGCGGCCAGCGAGGGGATGCCCAGACGCTCCAGCCGCCTCTGCACACGCTCGGGCGTGTCCCCTGCCAGGATTCCTCGCTCGTGGACCGCGTCGAGGTAGCCGGCGCGAGCGCTCTCGCGCGCGTCGTAGCGCTTCTTCACGGCGTCGATACGATCGCTGAGGTCCCCGATTCCCTTCATGGGCTCTCCCCCGTCGCAGTCGCGCTGGAGCGCTGCGCGGTGGGCGACGAACCCACCGGCCGGAGCGGAGGACGGCGTGGGCCGCGCGCGGCCTGGACGCCAATGCGCCGGCTCACTTGAACAGCTCCGTGTCCACGTACTCCGCGCGAACCAGGGACCAGAAGTCGACCGCGAGCCCGGTCAAGACGTACTTGTAGGGCAACCAGCCGTAACCGTCCTCACCCCACCTCACGCCCCAGGAGTTGCGGATGAGGAGCGCCCCCTTGTCGGGTCCGATCTTGTGGCCATCGTCATATCCGACGGCCACGATGGCATGCCCGCCGCGCTTCTCCTCGCCTTGCTTGGGGTAGGGGATGTCCCCGCTGCCCGTCCCGACCCCCGGCATGGACGAATACACGGTGAAGCCGAACATGCTGGGCAGATTCCCCGCCAGATGCGTCTTGACGTCGTCGAGTACGTCCTTGGGGGCCTTGCCAGCTCCGTCCAGGCGGTAGTACTTCAATGCCTTGTAGTTCTGCGCATAGGCGTAGCAGAATGCCGGCGGTTCTTCGTCGAAGTGTTCGACGTCGTAGGGATGGACCTGCGACGGCGGAACGCCGAAGAGTGCCATGGCCTTCATCGTCGTTCTCAGGTAGGCCCCGTGGTCACCCTTCCAACCGAGGAGATTCCGGCTTGCCTTGTACAGGAACAACCTCGAGGCGTCGAGGTAGTGGCCCAGGGCCCGCCTCTCGAAGTACTCGAGCAGACCCACGCCTGCGTTGGCCGTGCAGGATCCGAGCTTGCCCTGGTCTTCGATCGGCGAGCACCACTCGCGAAGATCCACGGTTGCAGGGCGGGCTTTCGCAACGGCCTTGAGCGGCTTCGATGTCTTCAGCGTCTCTCTGACTTCAGGGGTTTCGGGGGCATAGTCGCGGAAGTCCGGATTGTCGCGCGTCCATCCCATTCCCCGATACTCGATGTCCTTCATGCGGCTTCCCCTCCAGGTGAGTCTGCGAACGCATGGTCGGATCGCTCTTTCGCCTGGCGACGCCAGGCGAGCGTCAAACGCTCACGAGCGGACGGTCCCACAACGATCGCCCGGGCGCTTGAGATGCCTCTCCTTGCGTCTCTTTCCATTGGATTCAGGCGCGATCTCAATGATCTCGGTCCCGACGTAAGTACTCGAGCGCACGGATCAAGGCCCGCTGCGAGACGGAGTTCGCCCGATCCCTGTCTCCCCTCCTGTTGACAACCCGCTGGGAATCCAGGAGTGCTAGCCGTCCGGCCGCCGGCACATGCCCGCGATGTGGCACCAATCCAAGGAATAGAGGACGGGCCGCGCACCGATCACAGGAACGCGGCGAGATCGTGACGGATGGGCTCGGCACGCACACAGGCTCCCCGCGCACTGGCGACGCGGGCATGAGCGGCCAACTCAACCCCCTATCTCACGCCAAGATAGTGTCCATCCTAAGGGACCAGGAGCGTCGCCGCAACGGGAGCCGGGCGGGGCGCCGTTCAGGGCCCGGAGCCCGGTGGCTCGGGCGTACAGAGGGGCGGGCGTCGTCCGCGGCGCCTTGACGCGCCGCGACTGCAGCCGTACACTTCTGACACCTGAATCAGTCGTCAGGTCTTGTCGGGAGAGCGTTACCCATACTCCCCCGGCGCCTTGAGAGGGCGTCGTGTCGGATCTGCCCAAGCCCACTACCGCCCGCGGTGAGGCCACCAGGCGGCGGCTCCTGGAAGCCGCCGAGGTGGAGATCGCCGAGAAGGGCTTCAACCGCGCCTCCGTCTCCGGCATCACCAGGCGCGCCGGAGTCGGGCAGGGCACCTTCTATCTGTACTTCCCCAGCAAGAAGGACGCGTTGCGCGAGCTGGTGCGTCACATGGGACGCGAGCTTCGCCACGCCCT
>CAYOXR010000481.1:0-5432 GCA_964407955.1 uncultured bacterium
TCTCGATCATGGCCGCGCCCTCGAGGCTGACGATGAACGCGATCTTGCCGTTGTCCTTGGCCGCGCGCAGGTCGTCGGTGGTGGTGGCCAGATACACCATGTCCTGGTGCGCGATGTCCGACAGGCGCATGCCGATGTCGAAGACGACGTCCTCCCATTTCCAGCCGGCTCGTGAGGTGACCATCGCGGTGCCGTCCATCATGTTGTCGAAGACCACGTCGAGGCCCGAACGCGCGAGGCCGGCGTAGCCCGTCCAGTCCCGGCCCTGCCGCCGGAACTCCATGAATGCCGACAGGTCCTCGGGGGCGACGAAGCAGTGGTCGTGGAGCGAGACGACCAGGTTGTCCTCGAAGATGCGCTCGACCCTCGCCTGCTGCGCCTCGTCGAGCGGGTAGCTCAGCGGCGGCACGCGGTCGACGTCCTTGGCCAGCGGGTAGGGGCGGTAGTCGGCGCCCGCCTCCAGGTACTCGAACGAGCGGTATCCCTTGTAGTCCTTGTGCTTCATGGCGCTGGCCTCCTCGAGAACACGGGCTGGGTGGTGATCACAGGGCCTGGCGGACGCGCTCGGCCGCCTCGCGCAAGGTGGCGACGACGCGGTTGCGGCCGCGCAGCAGCTCCATGGCCGCGAAGGGCCGGTCCTCGGCCGGCAGCGCCTTCAGCTCGAGCGCCAGCGCCAGGTCGGGGAGCGGCGGGATGGTCAGCGCCGGGTCGTGCCGGAAGGCGCCGTGCGTGGTGAAGTTCACCGGCACGAGGCGGCGCGCCAGCGCCTGGATGACGGCGTTGGCGGCGTCGGTGGCGACGGCGCCGCTTTCCACGGCCGCGTAGAAGCCCTGGAGGGCCTCGTCGAGCTCGGCCGCGGCTTGCCGCGCCGGGCTCAGGTCGAAGGCGTCTCCAGCGGCGGCCTGATAGCGCTCCAGCGTCTCGCCGAACTCTGCCGTGGTGGCGCGCCAGTCGAACGGCAGCACCTCGACGTTGGCGTTGCGGTAGGCCGACAGCGCGTAGATCTTGATGTCGTCCAGCAGGATGTCGCGGTCGGCGATGTCGAGCGTGTCGTTCTCGGTGTGCCAGGCGATGTTGCCGCCACAACCACCGACGCCGTAGTAGCCCTTCTCGGCGCGCAACGCGTCGGGCATGGTCGAGAGCAGCATGAAGTAGCCGCTGATGCCGATGTTGTTGAACGAGTAGTCGCCGGCCTGGTGGGCGCGCTCGGCCACCAACGGCTTGCCTGTGACGTCGTGGATGAGCTGCGCCGCGAAGCCCGCGGTCTCCGCCGTGAGGGACACGTCCTTGTACTCGGTGGCCCAGCGGCAGCCCGGCGAGTCGCAGTTGATCTGCGCCACGCAGTTCTCGTATAGGTCGATGGCGAACGTGTCGGCGAACCAGGTGCTGCCCGCGTAGCGGCCGGTCGAGTGGCCGGGCCACCAGGCGATGCGCACGGAGCGCTCCAGCTCGTCCTGGTGCGCGCGGAGCACCCGGGCGACCTCCAGCATGGTGGCGTCGCCGGTGGCGTTGTCGCCGATGCCTGCCGCCCACGAGTCGTAGTGGCCGTGCAGCAGCACGAACTTGTCGGGCTCCTTGCGCCCGCGCAGCTCCGCGACCGGGATCTTGGAGGTGTACCAGCCCTCCTCCATCTCGGCGTAGACGGTCACGGTCTCGCCGCGCTCGGCCAGCGCCTTGAGGCGCTCGCCGTCGGGCCGGTTGACCGCCACCGCGGGGATGCGCGGCTTGCGCTCCAGGTCGTGCAGGCCGGGGGTGCCCCAGACGGTCGTGCAGGTGCCCCAGTGGATGTCGTCGCCGGGGTTGATGGCGATCATGCCGGCCGCTCCCGCGGCCTGGAAGAAGGCGGTGTTCGCCGGGTTGGCGAAGCCCTCCGTCAGCACGATCTTGCCGCGTACATCGCGCCGGCGCGCGGCGGCGGCGTCCGCCATGGCGAAGACGTCGTCGCTGCCGGTCGCGAAGGCGGCTGGCACGTACACCAGCGTTGCCGCCACGCCGGCGCGCGCCTCGGCGCTGTACGAAGGCGGCTTGGCGCGGAAGGTCGCGCCTCCGGCCTCGACCCGGGCGCTCTTGGGCAGGCTCAGGTAGAGCTCCGGCTCGTGAACCGTGACCGGCACGTCGAGGGCGCGGAGCCTCTCGGCCAGCACGTCCGCGGCGCGGTTGACGTCGCGGGGGTGCTCGCGTACGATCCCCGCGAACTGCTCGATGAGCGCCCACGGCTCGTCCAGCGAGACGTCGGCCAACAGCCTGCGCTCTAGGTCGTTCATCGCTCCTCCCTCGATCGGGCCACGGCGCCTGCCGTTTTGGCAGTCGAAACACCGTTTCGGCTGGGAATATGCGATGGTATCGCGGCGGCCGGCGCCCGTGCAAGAGGCGTGGGAGGCCCCGCAGCCCGCACCGAGGCCGGCTCGGGCGCGCGGCGAGGCGGCGGCCGCCAGACGGCACGGCCGCTCGAAACCTGCCGCCGGCTCGACATCTGCCTCCGGCGGGTGCCGGGCGGCCTCCGCCGCGCGCCGGCCGCTCGCCGGGGCGGGCGCCCGAAGTCGGACTTCCCCCCACACGGGCGGTCGGAGACTCGCCGACCCTCGCCTCGCCCACAGCCGCTATCCAGAAGGGACGCCTGCCCGACCGGGCAGGGCGTTCGGAGGGAGCGGGCCATGGGATTGCCATCGAACCTGCAGGCGAGGCGCTTGCGAGCGCGGACGGCGTGGCTGCCGGCGGCGCTCGCGCTGGCGGCGATGGCAGCGGCGCAGACGCCCCCGAGTGTGCCGAGCGACGCGGCGGCTGGCGGCGGGCCGGCCCCGGCGCTCGCCAACGTGACCCGCTCCGCGCCCGGCGTCATCGTCGGCGGCAGCTACGTGGTTCAGCGCGGCACGACGCTGCAAGGCGACGTGACGGCCATCGGCGCGGCCGTGACGATCCAGGCCGGCGCCACGTTGGACGGCCGCCTCACGGTGGTCGGCGGAAGTACCGTCATCGACGGCACCGTCAACGAGGACGTGCGCGCCATCGGCGGCGAGCTGACGCTCGGCGACGGCGCCCTGGTGCGAGGGGACGTGACGACGCACTACGCGGCCTACGGGCCGCTGCCCGGCGCGACGGTGCTGGGCCGCGTGGAGAGCGGCGGGGAGTCGCCCGTGCAGTTCTCGCTGCCGTCGAACCTGCACGTGCCCGTCGGGGCTGCGGCCCGGGCTGCCGTCCCGCGCGAGCCGTTCGGAGGCGTGGTGCGCTCGCTCGCCATCGGGCTGCTGGCGGCGCTGCTGATGGCGGCGGCGCCCGCCCGCGTCGGCCGCGTTCGCGAGGCGATGCTGCACGCGCCGGTGCGAATGGGTCTCGACGGCCTGGCGACGGCGCTGGTGGCGATCGTCACGGCGATCGTGCTGGTTGTGACGCTCATCGGCATCCCGCTCGCCATCCTCGTGGGCGTGCTCTTGTACGCCACCGTGCTGGCCGGCTGGATGGCCTTCGGAGACGCTGTCGGATCGGCTCTGGGCGAGGCCTTCGGACAAAGGTGGAGCCCTGCTCTGCGCGCCGGCATCGGCGCCTTCGCGTTGAGCCTGGCGGCGGCGGTCCTCGCCTACGTGCCGGTGGTGGGCGGCCTGGCGGCGTTGCTGTTGAGCCTGGTCGCGCTCGGCGCCGTCAGGGCGACACGCTTCGGCGGTCGCGCCCCCGGCCCCACGCCGACCGATGAGCCGCGGGCGACGGTGCCTCAACCGTGATGTAGAGGGCGGCAGCGCGCGCGGCTAGGATCTCGGGGGCGCCACCCAGAGCAGCGCCCACGCGCCGAACCGCGGCAGCTCCGCCACGTCGTAGCGTCCCTCCGGCCGGCTCGGCAGCTCCTGCAACGCGGGGCTGAGGTCGGGGTCGGCGAACAAGAAGCGCGAAGCGGTGGCCCTGTCGCGCTGGACCGCCACGCGAACGCCCTCCAGCATCACCGGCGGGCGCTTGCCGGCGTCCCAGCGGTCGTCGTCCTGTCCGGTCAGGTCGATCAGGTTCAGCAGCAGTCCGGCTCGGCCGCGGACGGCCCGCACCCACAACGTGCCCGCGTCGGCGTCCGTGGACAGCGTCGCCGGCGCGGTGACGCGGATCTCCTCGTTCGCGCCGCCGAGTTCGGTGCGCGTCACGTCGACGGAATCGCGGTCGAACAGCAGGTCGCCGTAGCGCACTGCGAAGTCGTAGCTGCGCCGTGTGGCGGCGAGGCTCTCCGGCCCAAGGCGCTTGTGGCGCACGTAGTACGCCTCGGTGAGTGCGGCGCCGGCCTCACCATGCAGCAGCACGCCGCCTCCGTGCGACCAGGCCGTGGCGAGCTCGAGGCGCTCGGCGGCACGTGCCGCCGCTTCATCGTGTCGGTAGGCGGAGAGGTATGCCGCGAGGATCGGCGTGCGCCGGGGCGCCAGCGCTCGCGCCTTGGCGACCAGAGCGGCCAGGTGGGCCAGACGGCTGTGGGGCGGCCACACCTCGATGTAGGTGGCCGACTGCGGAGCGGTGGCCGTGGTCCACGTGGGGAAGTCGTTGACGTTGTTGAACACGAGGTGACGGTCCGGCAGCGCGGCTGCCACGCGGGCGATCAGGTTCGGGAAGGCCTCGGCCAGGTCGACGAGGCTGCCGTCGGATCGCAACGCCCGCTTGGGCGCGCCGTACTGGTCGAGATGGAAGCCCGCGAAGCCGACGCTGGCGACGGCCCGTGCCAGCTCGGATGTGAAGTGCGCCTGCCAGCGTTCGCTGGTGGGGTCGACGTTCCAAAGGAAGTCTTCGCCCAACGTCCAGGGGGTCCCGTCGGGGTGGAACAAGCCTTCACTCCGCCAGCCGGGCCAGGCCTCCCGGCCGACCGCATACACGGCCGCATAGCCGAGCGCCAGCGAGCCGGCGTCGTGCACTGCCCGCACCAACCGGCGGACGCTCGTCATGGAGACTCGGCGCCCTAGCGCATCCTCGAATGTTTCGTCGCTGCCAGCTCGGTCGGTGCCGGCCGGCGTCAGCAGCGTGGCGTGGCGGTACATCCAGTCGTAGAACTGGACAGCGTTGAGGTGCAGCCTGCGCACGGTGTCCGCCACACCTGTCGCATCCCGCTCCGGGGCGTAGTCCGCGATGAAGCCGTAGCGCGGCCGCGTGAACGGATCGGCGAGCACGTCCAGGGCCGTGCGCGCCACGCCGGCGTCGGATGCGGCGCGGACCGGTCCGGCGATGCGGGCCTCGACGCCGTAGCCCCCTTCGGGTTGCGACGGGAAGCGCGCCAGCGTCTCGCCGGCCGGCAGGCGCAACGACGCCACCGCCACGTCGAGATGCCAGAGTGTGAGATCGAGCGGGCTCTCGGCGCCACGCACCTCGACCGTGGGCGCCTCGCCGGGAGCGAAGGTGGCCTTGCTGGGCAGGAGCTCCACTCAGCCCACCGCCGCCTCGGCGATGAGGTACATGGCGTGCGACCACAGCAGCGG
>CAYOXR010000482.1:0-2022 GCA_964407955.1 uncultured bacterium
CGCCTGGGCGTGCCGGTGCCGCCGGGCTTCACCGTGACCACGCAAGCGTGCAACGCCTACCTGCAAGCGGGCGAGCGCTTCCCCGAAGGCATGTGGGAGCAGGAGCTCGAGGCCCTGCACAAGGTCGAGTCCATGACGGGCAAGCATTTCGGCAAGGCCGACGAGCCGCTGCTGGTCTCCTGTCGCTCGGGCGCCAAGTTCTCGATGCCCGGCATGATGGACACCATCCTCAACATCGGCCTGAACGACGAGGTGGCCGAAGGCCTGATCCGCCTGACCGCGGACGCCCGCTTCGTGTACGACGCCTATCGCCGCCTCGTGCAGATGTTCGGCACGGTGGTCCTGGGCGTCCCCGACGAGGTGTTCGAGGCGGTCATCACCGCCCGGCGCAAGCGCGCCGGCGTCGAGGTGGACTCGCAGCTCACCGCCGACGACTGGCGTGAGGTGACCCGCAAGTTCAAGGAGATCGTCAAGACCTACACCGGCCAGGAGTTCCCCGAGGAACCGATCGAGCAGCTGCGGCTCGCCACCGAGGCGGTGTTCAAGTCCTGGAACGGCAAACGCGCCATCGACTACCGCAACGCCAGCGGCATCCGCCACGACCTCGGCACCGCCGTCAACATCGTGACGATGGTGTTCGGGAACATGGGCGACGACTGCGCCACGGGCGTGGCGATGACACGCAACGCCACCACCGGCGAGCCGGAGATCGAGGGCGACTACCTCGTCAACGCGCAAGGCGAAGACGTGGTGGCGGGCATCCGTGCTACGCAGCCGGTCTCCGATCTGCAGGTCGACATGCCGCAGGTGTTCGAGGAGTTCAAGAGCATCGCCGAGCGCCTCGAGCGGCACTACCGCAACATGCAGGACATGGAGTTCACCATCGAGCACGGCAAGCTGTGGCTGCTGCAGACCCGCGACGGCAAACGCACCGCGCAGGCCGAGGTCCGCATCGCCGTCGACATGGTGGAGGAGGGCCTCATCACCAAGGAGGAGGCGGTCGAGCGCGTCAAGCCGGAGCAGGTCGACTTCTTCCTTCACCCGCAGCTCGAGCACGGGGCCCGCAAGAGCGCCAAGAAGATCGCTGCCGGCCTCAACGTCAGCCCCGGTGCCGCCGTCGGGCAGGTCGCCTTCGACGCCGACACCGCCGAGCGCTGGGCGCGTGAGGAAGGCCGCGACGTGATCATGGTCCGGCCCGAGACCAAGCCCGACGACGTGCACGGCATGCTCGCGGCCAAGGGGATCGTCACCAGCCGCGGCGGGCGTACCAGCCACGCCGCCCTGGTGGCGCGGCAGTTCGGCAAGCCGGCGGTCGTCGGCATCGCCGACCTCGACATCGACCTCGAGGTTCGCGAGATGAGCGTGGGCGGCATCACCGTCAAGGAGGGCGAGTACATCTCCATCGACGGCACGGTCGGCGACGTCTTCGCCGGCAAGGTCCCCACGGTCATCCCCGACATCAGCAACGCCTACCTGAGCAAGATCCTCGACTGGGCCGACGAGATCCGCGTGCTGGGCGTACGCGCCAATGCCGACTACCCGGCCGACGCCGAGCGTGCGCGCAAGTACGGTGCCGAGGGGCTGGGCCTGGTCCGTACCGAGCACATGTTCTTCGAGCCCGAGCGCCTGCCGGCGGTGCAGAAGATGATCATGGCGCGCAACACCACCGAGCGCGCCGAGGCGCTGGAGGCGTTGCTGCCGATGCAGCGCAAGGACTTCGAGGGGCTGTTCCGGGCGATGAGCGGCCTGCCGGTCATCATCCGCCTCATCGACCCGCCGCTCCACGAGTTCCTGCCGTCCCATGACGATCTGGTACGCGACCTCGCCGACCTGAAGGTGCAGCTCCAACACTTCCACACCCTCAGCGAGATCGACGCCGCACTGGCGGTCATCCGCCAGAAGTCCGACCACCTCGAGCGCGTCTCCGAGCTGCGCGAAGCCAATCCCATGCTCGGTACGCGCGGCGTGCGCCTCGGCATCCTGATCCCCGAGCTGACACGCATGCAGGTCCGTGCCATCTTC
>CAYOXR010000483.1:0-5278 GCA_964407955.1 uncultured bacterium
CGAGGAGCTCGTCCTCGTCGTCTTCGTAGTCCGCGAATCCGGCTTGCAGCGACGGCTCTTCCGGCGGCACGTCGGCGACCCCGGACGCCGCCAGGCCGAGCTCGTCCCCCTCGTCCTTGCCGTCCTCACCGAACAGGAAGATGTCCTCGCTGATCTCGTCGCTGTCGCTGTCGGCCTCGTCCTCACCGGCCATGACAGGCTCGTCGTCCAGGTCGATCGCCCCACCGGCCATGCGGTCGGCCGCCGACAGTTCCTGCTGGATCTCGTCCAAGCCGACATCCTTGCGCGAGGCCCGCACCTCCTCCTGGAAGGTGCGAACATCCGCTTCCGGCCACGCCTCCATGCCCTCGGGCACGGGCTCCGGCGTTGGATCGACGTCTTCCTCGCCGGCCATGACCCTCGCCAGGAACTCCAGCACGTCCCGCTCGACGACCTTGCCTCCCGCGCCGCTGCCGTGAAGTCCACGCCAGTCGACGTTATTCTCTTCCGCCAGCCTCCTCGCCAGCGGGGAAATCTCGGGTTGGCTCACGGACAACCTCCTCCGTCCACATCGCTTCCGTCACGAGCGAGTATACAGGACTCAGTGTTTCGAGCCGAACGCCCGTCCGCAGCGACAATTCCCACTACCAGACGGAAACTCGCGCGGCTCGTGGTCGCTCTGGGTGCCTCGCCGCGACGCACCGTGGGCTAGGCTCGGGCATGCACAGCGTGTCGCCTGCCGACGCTGCCGACGCCTACCGTCGTGGCGCCCTCTTCGTCGACGTACGCCTTGGCACGCAGCACGCGCGCGACGGGCTGCCGGGTAGCCGCAACCTTCCGCTGGCGCTCATCCAGGCCGATCGGCTGCCCGAGGACCTGCCAACGGATCAACCGGTCTATCTCGTCTGCGAGCGCGGGCATATCAGTGAGCTCGCGGGTCTCTACCTCGAGGAAGCCGGCTTCCGGCACGTCGCCAACGTACGCGGCGGGCTGGGAGCGCTGCGCCCGCTGCTGTGATGCGTTGAGCCACGACGCCGGGATCGCGGACCGCCCCGCTCGCTGGCGCGCGACCCGCCGTACGACGCCGGTCAGGGACGCCAGGCCTGGAAGAAGACTCCGTCGATGTACGTCTGGAGCAGCGGGTTGGCTCCGTGGACGGTGACGGTGGTGCGCACCGACTCGCCGGGCTGCATGTCGCGATCGAGCACGGTGCGCTCTCCGTCGGCATCGCGGACCACGAGCTTGAGCCGGTAACGGTCGGTGAGCAGCCGCTTCATACCCATGCTCTTGGGATCGAACACGAACGGCACCGTGCGCGGGCCCGTGGGCGCCGTCGTGGCCGACGGCGTCGACGCGTTGCCAGGCAGCGGCGTGGCCGGCCCGGCCCCCGGGGGCGTGGCGTTCGGAGACGGCAGCGTCGTCAGACCCGGGCGACCGTTGAAGGTGAGCTCGACGGGCGTTCCGGGCAGCGTGTAGCCCGACGGCTCGACCTTCAAGACACCTGGCGGCGCGCCGCTCTTCTGGACGTAGCTGACGTGGCCGACGCTTAGCTGGGCAGCCTCGAGGGCGAGCTGAGCGCGCCACAGCGGCATGCCGTCCACCTTCGGAACCTTCACGATGGTGCGGCCCGACAGGGCGTAGAAGACCGCCACGGGGGTGCCCGGCGGCACGGTCTGGCCGATCTTGGGATCCAGGCTCGTCACGGCGCCCACCTTGTCGAAGCTGAGCCCGCCCGGCAGGGCCTCGACCTCGGTGAAGCCCATGGCCTTGAGCCGGGCCACCGCCTTCTCGTAGGGCATGCCCTTGAGGTCCGGCACCGTCAACGGCCCCCGCTTGGGGCCGCTGCTCACCGTCAGCGCGACCTGCCTGCCCGATCCCAGGCGAACGCCCGGGGCGGGGCTCTGTCCGATCACCGTGCCTGCGTCCTTGGCGTTGGGTTGGTAGACGACCGCCGTGACCGGCAGGTTCAGCTCCTTGGCTCGGGCGAGCGCTTTCGCCTCGCTCATGCCGACCATCCCCGGGACCGGCGTCGCGGCCGGAGGGTTGTTTACGCCGACGTGGATGACGCGGTTCTCCCGGACCATGGTGCCGCCGTCGGGCGCCTGTGAGGTGACGGCGTGCACGGCCGCCGAGGGCATGTCCTCGACGAACGCCTGCACCCGCAGGCCGGCGCTGCGCAGGCTGGCGGCGGCGGCGCTGTAGGGCATGCCGACCACGTTCGGCAGGACGACCTCCTTGACGGAGAAGTAGTGGCGCACAGAGATCGCAGCGAACACCGTCACGACCACCAGCAGGGCGGCCACCGCCACGAGCCTGGCACGGCTGCGTTGCAGCGCTCGCTCATGGGCGTCCGCCGGCCTCCGAAAGCTCAATCTCACGGGCGTAGACTACCACGGCCGATGAAGCCGAAATGAGGCGCAAGCCCCATCCCGACGGGCTTTCTCTCATCCGAGAGGCGGACTCGGGCGACCGGATAGGCGAGGCTGCGCTCGTATAGTGAACGCATGCAGGCCACCCGTATCGACACGCTCCCGATGGCGCTGTCCGAGGTGCCGCCGGAGGTCCCCGCCACCGACCGTGAGCTCGCAACGCTTCTCGAGCTGGCGCGCGCCGGCCTGCCGGTCGCCCCTGTGGTGGTGGTGCCCGCGGCGGTCGAGGAGCGCTTCTACCGCTTCAACAACCTGCCGGACCGTCTCATCGCGGCGTTCGCCGACGTCGATCCGGAGGACCCCGACGAGGATGACGTGGAGGAGGCCGTGCCCGTCGCCCAGGCATTGATACGCCAGCACTACTTGCTGGACGAGGTCATCGACGCGTTCTACGCGGCCACGCGCAACCTGCCGCCCGAGCTGCGGATCCGGCGCCCAGAGCATGACGGCGAGACCGCAGCTCGTGGCAGGCCGGCGCTGCTGGCGCTCAAGCACGCCTACCAGCGCGACTGGTCGTTCGAGGCGGTATGGGCGCGCTTGCAGGCCCGAGACGCGATCGCGCTCGAGGCGCGCCCGGTGCTGGTCCACGGGGCCGAGGATCGCGCGGCACCCGAGCCCCTGCTCGCGCGTGTTGCCTCGCTGTTGGAGCGGCGTGTTGCCGTCCGGGTCACGGGCGACGGCCGTATCTGCGGCGTGCGCCCGGCTTGAGGCCGCCGCTGGAGCAGGTAGCCAGATACACACGCGCAGGCGCGGCTTCGCGGCTAACGTAGGTGCAATGCCCTGGCTGTTGCATCGGCCCCTGGACCCTGAGGCGGAGGGTCAGCTGCGACGCTTCGTCGGCGAGCTGGCCGAGCGCATCGACGACCCCGCTCAGGATCGCAACGCGGTTGCCCGCGAGACCCTCGCCCACCTGCTCCACGGTCGGGCGTACGCGGACCTCCGAGCCGAGGCACCGATGGCAGCCTTCGCGTTGGACCCCCGCAACGTCACCTTCGAGGCGGAGCACTATGCCGCCACCGACCCGGTGCGCTTCGCGAAGGTCAAGCCGCTGTTGTGGTTGTGGAGATCGCTCGACGGCACGCCGCTGGGCCGCTCCGTGGCGAGCGGCGTGGCCATACGGCGGATGCTGGCCGAGCGCATCTTCGCTCGCGCCGGACGCCGGCTCAAGATCTTCCCAGACGTCGAGGTGTCCGTGGGCTACAACATCGAGGCCGGCGACGACGTGGTGATCCACCGCCACGTCCACATCGACGACATCGGCGGCGTGGAGCTCCACGACGGCGCCAGCCTGAGCGACTACGCCGCCGTCTACTCCCACACGCACGATCTCTTGGAACAGTCCGACGTGACGCTCAAGCGCACGGTCATCGGCCGGGGCGTGCGCGTCGCCTACCACGCCACGGTCTTGGCCGGTACGGTGCTCTCCGACGACAGCATGCTCGGAGCGTTCGCCCTCGCCACCCACGATCTGGAGCCGCACGTCGTAGGTCTGGGCATCCCGGCCAAGCCGCGGGTGTGGAAGGAACGCGCCGATGATCCCCGCTTCGCCGACGTCGAGATCGACGCGAGGCGCATGCTGCCGGCCGTCGGGGTGCGCGGTACCTCGGACGACCCCGTTGCGAGCGACGATGCCGAGGCCGAGCAAGTGGCGGACGCCGCGCCGCAGGCCCGGCGCGTGCAGGGGCGTCGCTGACATGCCGCACCGGCGCGCAGTCGCGGTGTTGGCGGCGGCGAGCCTGCTGGGCCTGGCAGCATGCTGCCCGGTCACGGCCCCACCGGCGACCGCCTTCGTCGCCCGGCTGCACGCCCTCGGTGGGGGCAAGGCGGTGGCCCACCTGCAAGACGGCCGCGAGTTGATCGTGACAGGCCTGACCAGCGTCCCCGACGGCGCCGTCTACGTCCTCGGCCGGCTGCTCCCCGACGGCGAGGTGGCGGCGACCAGCGTACGGCTGCTGCCTGCGCCCGACAGCGCGACCCCCTGAGCACGCCGCCGGCACGCCGCCTCAGCCAGATGCCTGGGCGGCCACCGCCGCCGCGCCGATCACGCCCGCCTCGGTACCGAGACTGGCCACGCGGATGTCGGCATCGGGGTAGCCGCGCAGGTACTCCGCCGCGGCCTGGCGAATGCGCCCCAGGTAGAACTCACCGACCTCGCTCATGCCGCCGCCGATCACGAACCCCTCGGGATCGAAGATCTTGGTCAGGTTGGCGATCCCGATGCCGGTGAAGCGCGCGGCGTTGTCGACGATGGCCAGCGCCTTGGGCTCCCCGGCGCGGGCCCGCTCGAAGGTCTCCCGGGTGGTCATCTCCCGCCCGTAGCCGTAGGACGCGTCGCGCGCGATGGCGCGGCCGGCCGCGATCGCCTCCAGGCTGCCGAGGATGCCGTCGCCGCCGATCGGTCCACCCGGGAGCAACGTCATGTGGCCCACCTCGCCCGCCAGGCCGTGTGCCCCGCGGATGACGCGGTCGCCGATGAACAGCCCCCCGCCGATGCCGGTGGAGATGGTCAGGTACAGGCTCGACTCGAGGTCGTGCGCGGCGCCGTAGAGGTGCTCGGCGAGGCCGGCGGCGTTGGCATCGTTCTCCAGCACGATCGTGCGCTCCAGTCGCGCCTCGAGCGCCGACACGATGGGGGCGTCCTCCATGCCCGGGATGTTGGGGGCGAACAGCACCTTGCCGGCACGGAAGTCGAGCGGCCCCGGCGAGCCGATGCCGACGGCGCGGACGTCGTCGTGGCCGCGTTCGAGAAGCGCCCTGGCGGCGCTCGTCAGGGCGTCGACCACGTCGTCGAACCCCGTCTGCGGCGTTTCGACCCGCTCCCGGTCGAGGATGCGTCCGTCCTCGACCACGGCGGCGGCGATCTTGGTACC
>CAYOXR010000484.1:0-11530 GCA_964407955.1 uncultured bacterium
GGCCGCGGCCCGCGCCAGGCGCAAGGTGCGAACGCGCGCGGCGGCCGCCTCGCGCTCGTACCTCAGGTGCGGGATCAGCATCTCCGTAGCGAGCGAGTGTTCCAGTGGCATGGTTGCACCTCCGCCCGGAAGTATCGTGGGCGCGTGCATCGCGATGCCTCGTCGAACGGCCCCATGTCGGCGTGCGACCAAAGTCGCAGTGCGGGCCTGGGTCGCAATTCGGGGGGTTTCACGCCGTTCGGTCGCCCCCGAGGAGGGGGCGCCGGCGCCCGAGGGGAGGCGTGAGCATGGGTCGTCTGGAGGGACGGGTCGCCGTCATCACCGGAAGCACGCGCGGGCTGGGCCTCGCAACCGCAACCGCCTTCGTACGCGAGGGGGCGTACGTGGTCGTGAGCTCGAGGACGCCCGCAGCGGTGGACGCGGCCGTGTCCAGCCTGGGCCCGGACCTGGTGGAAGGCGTGGTCGCGGACGTGACCAGGCGTGAGGATCACGAGGCGTTGCTGGCGGCGGCGCTGGAGCGCTTCGGCCGGCTCGACGTGTGGGTCAACAACGCCGGTGTGGCCGGCATCTACGGCCCCACCCCGGCGGTGTCGGACGACGACTTCCTGCGCGTGCTCGACACCAACGTCCGGGGCGTGTACTTCGGCTCCACGGTCGCCAGCCGCTACTTCCTGGCGCACCAGGGGGGCAGGCTGATCAACCTGCTGGGGCGTGGCGACAGGGGGCCCGTGGCAAACCAGAACGCCTACGCTGCGTCCAAGGCATGGGTGCGGTCCTTCACGCTGGCGCTCGCCAGGGAGACGACGGGCCGTGGCCTCGAGGTGTTCGCCTTCAACCCCGGGCTGATGCTGACCGGCCTGGTGCAGGACGTCCGTGCCGTCAAGGGCTACGAGCGCCGCCTGCGGCCGCTGGTGGCGGTGCTGCGGCTGTGGGGTGAGCCGCCCGCGGTGCCGGCCGAGCGTCTCGTGGAGCTCGCTTCGGGCGAGATCGCGGCCAGGGGCGGCCGCGTGCTCAGCATGCTCACACCGCGCCGCATGATCGCCGGTGTCGTCAAGGACATACGCAGGCGGTTCCGACGGGAGCGACCTGCGGCGATCGAGCTGCGCGTGACGGGCGCCGATCCCGTGGTTCCCATCGACCGGACCCCACGCTGAGCGGGCCCGGACGGCGGCCCGACCCCGCAACGCCAGAGGCTAGAGGCCCTGCTCCTTGGCGATGAGCACGGCTCGCACGCGGTCGCGCACGCCCAGCTTGGCGAACACGTGGCCGGCATGGGTCTTGACGGTCTTCTCGCTGATGTCCAGTGCGATCGCGATGCCCTTGTTGCTGAGGCCCTCAGCCATCAGCCGCAACACCTCCCGCTCCCGCGGCGTGAGCTCGGCGAGGGGGTCCGCCGTCGGCGAGGCGAGCGCGCGCACCGCCTCGGGATCGAGGGGGATCTCACCGCGCTGCGCGGCGCGCAGCTTGTCGAGCAGCGCCGCCGGTCCGGCATGTTTGAGCAGGTAGCCGGACGCGCCCTGACGCATGGCCTGACGCACCTTGCCTTCGTCCAGGAAACTCGTCAACACCAGCACCCGGGCGTTGCGCGCCAGCTCGGGTATGAGCGTCAGACCGCTGCCATCGGGCAGCTCCAGGTCCAGCAGCACGAGGTCCACGCGCGCGGCCGGCGCCTGCTTCCGCGCCTCGGCCAGCGATCCCGCCTCGGCCACCACCTCGAAGTCCTCCTGCAGGTCCAGGAAGGCCCGCAGACCGGCGCGCACGACCGGATGGTCGTCGATGATCAGGACGCGCGCGGCCACGGCACCTCCACGACCACCCGCGCGCCCCCGCCTGGACGCTGCTCGAGTCGCAGCGTCCCCGTCACGCCGGCCGCCCGTTCGCGCATCCCGGCCAGGCCCAGGCCGCGCCCAACCCGGGCTTCGGGATCGTCACCGAAGCCCACACCGTCGTCCTCGACCACCAGCGCGAGGCTAGTCGGCTCGCGCGTCAGCCGGACCCACAGGCTCCCGGCCTTGGCGTGCCGCAAGGTGTTGTGGACCGCCTCCTGGGCGATGCGAAAGAGCGCCTCGGCGACCTCGGCCGGCGGCTCAGCCTCGGCCGCCTCGAGGTGCACCCGCAGGCTCGCGCCGGTGCGGCGTGCGAGGCGTTGGAGCGCCGGACGCAGGCCCGTCGACAGGTCTGCCGGCCGCATCACCTCCACCAGCGAGCGCAGCTCGGCCAGCGCATCGCGGACCGACGTGCCGGCCTCGACGGCGGCGCGCGCCCGCTGATCGGGGTCGGGGTGCTGTCCGGCGACCTGCAGCGAGAGGTCGGCGGCGAACAGCAGCTGCGCGAGCGAGTCGTGCATCTGCTGCGCCAGCCGCTGACGCTCCTCCAAGGCTGCCGCGTAGCGGGCGTGCTCGGTACGCTCCTCGAGCAGCCGAGAGCGCTCGTAGGCCACCGCGAGCTGGCGGCCGACGGCAGAGAGGAAGGCCAGCGTCTCCTTATCGAAACGGGTGTCGCCGGGCGCCGCCAGGTTGAGGATGCCCACGGGACCGGCGCGCCCGGGGAGAGGCACGCTGGCGTGGATCTCCAGGCCTCCCTTGTCGCCGCTGGCGTCCCGGAGCCGGCTGCACGTGACCATGTTGATGCCGCGGTCGAGCTGGCCGCGCTGGTGCAGGCGCTGGCACTCGCACCCGCCGGGCTCGCGCAGAGGTAGCGCGCCCCGTTCCGCCAGCGCCGGCGGGAGGCCGGTCGAGGCGGCCAGGCGGAAGCTGCCTTCGTGGGTGTCGCCCTGCTCGACGTTCGACACGAACAGCCAGGCGGTGCTCAGCGCCACGCGTTCCAGCAGCCGCCGTAGCGCCTCGGGCGCCGCTTCCGCGAAGGTTGGAGCCGCGTTCAGGACGTCCCCGATGGCGTTGAACGTGGCCAGCCTCTGGAGTCGCGTGGGGGCCTTCATCAGGTGAGTCTATCTTGGCCCGCCTCGCGGGCGGGACGTGCGAGGGCGCTTCGCCGACGTCCAGGTCCGGGGTCGCGGCGGCGCTCAGCGTGCGGAGCGGTCCGCGAAGCGCGGCTCACGCTTCTCGCGGTGCGACGCTACGCCCTCGCGCACGTCCGGTCCCGTGAAGCCGAGGAACTCGAGCGCCAGGCTGGCATCGAAGGTGGGCAGCGCCAGCCGATACCAGTTGTTGAGGGCGTGCTTCGTCCAGCGCAGGGCGGTGCGGCTGCCGGCCCTGAGGCGTCGCGCGACGCTCAGGGCGCGGGCATCCAGCTCGGCGGCGTCGACACACAGGCTCACCAGCCCCAAGCGCTCGGCCTCCTCGCCGCTCATCGGCTCACACGTCAGCAGGTAGTACTTGGCCTTGGTCATGCCCACGAGAAGCGGCCACACCGCCGCAGCGTGGTCGCCCGCGGCGACGCCGAGACGGGTGTGACCGTCGATGATGCGTGCGTCGCGAGCGGCGATGGACACGTCGGCGAGCAGCCCGGCCACCAGGCCCGCCCCCACGGCGGGGCCGTGGATGGCGGAGACGACCGGTTTGCTGCAGTCGATGAGATTGCGTACCAGATCGTGCGCTTCCCGCCAGATGCGCACGCGCGTCTCCCAGTCGTCCGCGATGTGCTCCACCATGGCGAGGTCGCCACCGGCAGAGAAGCCCTTGCCGGCCCCTCGCAGGATGGCGACATCCACGTCTTCGGCGCCGTCCACGTCGCGCCAGATCTCCACGAGCTCACGGTGCATGACCTCGTCTGCGGCGTTGAGCCGCTCCGGCCGGTTCATGGTGATGACGAGGATGCCGTCCTCGGGCCGCGTCAACTGCAGCCGGCGGTGGCGATCGAAGGCCATGCCGATCCTCCCTGGGCGCCCATCCGGGCGCGGCCGGCGGTGGGCCGCCCGGCCAGGAGGGCCGGCGTCAGAAGTCGGAGTCTTCGCGCGGCTTGTCGGACCGCAGGAAGCGCTCGAAGGCGTCTTCACCGGCCCCTTTGCGGTGGGCCACCTTCACCCTGGCGCCTCGAACGTCATCATTGGTGGGACGTGGCACCACCACGGGCGCACCCAGCTGCGACTCGGCGCGGTTCTTCGGGGCTGGTATCGAGGCATGCTGCCTGAGGCCCAGAGCGGCCCAGATGGTGAGGCTCGCCGCGATCACGAGGAAGAAGGCAAGGAGGAGCATGACCACGAGGGCGGACACCTCAACAGGATAGTCCAGGCGAGCCGGTTGGACAACGTCGTGGCATGCCGCGGCCTCAGTTCGGCGTCGCGATCAGTCGACACAGCAGCTCGGCATCGATGTTGCCGCCCGACACCACCACCACCGTCGGCCCGGTTCCGGACAGCGCCATCTCGCCGTCCCCGCGCAGCAGCTTGCGCATCGCCGCCAGCGTGATGGCACCGGTGGGCTCGACCACGAGGTGGGCGATGGTCGCGTACCACGCCGTGGCGCTCGCGATGTCTTCCTCGCTCACCGTCTCCACGCCGCTCAGGTGCTTGCGAAGGATCTCGAAGTTGAGCGCGCCGATGCTCTGTGTGCGCACACCGTCGGCCATGGTTCGCGTGACGGCCTCGGCAGGCCAGGCTTTCCGCTCGTCCGCGCGCAGCGAGTCCCGCGCGTCCGCGGCCAGCTCGGGCTCCACCGCGATGAGGCGGGCGGCCGGCGCGCGGGCGCTCAGGGCCAGTGCCACCCCCGAGGCCAGGCCGCCACCGCCGACCGGCACCAGTACGTCGGCGACGTCCGGTGCCTGCTCTACGATCTCCAGCCCGACGCTGGCCTGGCCCGCGACGATCCAGGGATGGTCGAAGGGCGGCACCAGCGTCGCGTCGCGCTCACGGGCGATCGCCATCGCCGTTTCCTCCCGCGACGCCTGGGTGTTCTGGCAGCGCACGATCTCGGCCCCGAGCGCCAGCGTGCCCTCCACCTTCACGCGCGGTGCGCCTTCGGGGATGACGATGGTGGCCGCGACCCCGAAGTGCCTGGCGGCATAGGCGACCCCCTGGGCGTGATTTCCGCTCGAGTGGGTGACGACCCCGCGCTTGCGCTCCTCGGGCGACAGCGAGGCGAGGAAGTTCATGGCGCCCCGCAGCTTGAACGACCCCGTCCGCTGCAGGTTCTCGGGCTTGACGTAGACGGGCTGTCCGCCCGGGCCATCGAGGGGGAGGCGCAGCAGCGGCGTGCGCAGCGCCGCGCGGCCGACGTTGAGCTGCGCGCGTTCGAGGTCGGCGAAGTTGGGGATGGCGCTGCTGGACTCGGGCATCGCCCCAGTGTGTCATGCCGCCGGGTTCCGCGCCCGGCGCGGGCCGGATGGCGGGCGCCGACGTCGCGCTTCGGGCTGCATCCTGCCGAGATGGCGTGACATCCACGCATGCTCTTGACGAATCATGCATATCTCCGTATAATGCTTCCAATTCAAAAGGCGATGCGGCGCCCGCTGGGCGCCGGTTTTCTTGGCCCAGAGGCTCCTGCTGGCTCTCACGTCGATGGCCGTCGGGCTCGCAGGGCCGGTGTGTGCCGCCGTGGCGCGAAAGGCGTGGCGACTCCGCCGAGACCGGGGCTTCGGGGCCGGTGCGTCAGCGCTCTCGGTCCTCCAGGAACCTTTCGAGCTCGGCGCGCGAGGGCAGCGCCGGGATCGCCCCGAGGCGCGTCGTGGTCAGCGCTGCGTAGGCGTTCGCGCGCCTGAGTGCGGTGTCGAGCGCCCTGCGGTTCTTCTCGAGGGCCTCGTTCTCCAGCAGGCTCGCCAGCAGGGCGGCTGTGAAGGCGTCACCCGCACCCGTGGTGTCGACCGTCTTCACGCGGTAGCCGGCCACCTCGCCCTCCCCCTGGCGCGTCAGGTACCAGGCGCCGGCGTCGCCGCGCGTGACCACCAGCAGCCGCAGGCGCTCGTGACGGAGCATGCGCGCCGCCCCCATGTCGCGTGAGCCGGTGAGGAACTCGAGCTCGTCCTCACTGATCTTGATCAGCTGGGCGCGGCGCCACACGCTGCGGATCCCCTCACGAGCCGCGTCGGGGGAGGGCCACAGCGGCAACCGCAGGTTGGCATCGTAGGACACCAGGAGCCCGTGCGCGTCGGCGATGTCCAGGGCCCGCAAGGTGGCCGCGCGTGACGGCTCCTGGATGAGGCTGATGCTACCGATGTGGAGGAGCCTGGCGCCGCCGATGTAGGCCTGGTCGAGCTCGTCTGGACGGAAGCGCATGTCGGCGCTGGGATTGCGGTAGAAGAGGAAGTCCCGTTCGCCGCCGCTCGTCAGCGATACGAACGCCAGCGCCGTGCGGGCCTGGGTGTCGAACGAGAGCCGACTCACGTCGACGGCATTGTCGGCCAGGACGCCAGCCAGGAAGTGCCCGAAGGGATCGTCGCCGACCTTGCCGACGAAGCCGGCGCGGACGCCCAGCCTGGCGAGCCCGACGGCGACGTTCGCCGGCGCCCCGCCGGGCGCCTTCACGAAGCTCGCGGCCTCCGCCAGGCTCGCGCCGTGTTCCTGGGGCACGAAGTCGATCAACAGCTCGCCCAGCGTCACGGCCTGCGGTGAAGCGCTCATGGCGCAAGCCTACCGCAGGGCGCCGGCGCCGCGTCTCGCGCACCGCGGGGTCGCGCGCGCACCCGGAAGCCCGAGCCCCTCGTGATAGAACAGTGGACGCGTGAAGGAGGCCCTGCGCGCGGCGGAGGCTGTCACGCGCACCGCGCGAACCGACCGTGCGCAGCATCGCACGTCCTTGGAGGGAGACCCGAGCGCAGACGCGTCTGTGGAGACGCTCCGGCGGCTCGCGGAGCGACCGGCGGCCGCCCGAGCCGGCACCGCTGGTCGCCTGCCGAACCCCGGCCCGCCCGGTGCGCGCCGTGCCCGGTTTCGTGCCCGGCGACGTGCCGGAGTGGCAGACGCAGCGTCGGCTACGGACGCGACCGGAGTGAGGCGATGATGGACATCCAGGAGCAATTGAACGGCGCCAACCTCGCCTACGTCGAGGCGCTGTACGAGCGCTATCTGCAGGACCCGCAGGGCGTACCGGACGCCTGGCGCGCCACCTTCGAGACCTTGGCGGTGGACGGCCTGGCCGAGAGACGGCGACTGGGACCAAGCTTCCAGCCCCGCAGCCTGTTCAATCCCGCCGGCCCGGCGACCGCCCGGCAGGAGCTGGAGCGGGCCGGAAGCGACGCGGCCACCCTGCAGCAGCGGGTGGAGAGGCTGGTGCGCAACTACCGCGTGCGCGGGCACCGCCTCGCCGGATTGAGCCCACTTGGACGGGAGGCGTTCGAGGCGCCCGAGCTCGACCCGGCGTACTACGGCTTCTCGGCCGCCGACCTGAGTCGACCGGTCCTGGAGGCCACCTTTCCCGGAGCACGGACGCTGGGCGAGGTCATCGAGGCTCTCGAGGAGACCTACACCCGCAGCATCGGCGCGCAGTTCATGCACATCGACAGCCTCGAGGTCAGGCGCTGGCTGCAGGAGCGCATGGAGGCCACGCGCAACCGCCTGGCGCTGAGCCGCGAGCGGCAGCTGCGTATCCTCACGAAGCTGACCGACGCCGTGATCTTCGAGGAGTTCATCCAGAAGAAGTACGTCGGGGCCAAGAGCTTCTCGCTCGAGGGCGGGGAGACGCTCATCCCGCTGCTCGATCAGGCCATCGAGAAGGCCGGCTTGCAGGGCGCCGGCGAGATCGTGCTGGGCATGGCGCACAGGGGCCGGCTCAACGTGCTCGCCAACATCCTCGGCAAGAACCCGCGCACGATCTTCCGGGAGTTCGAGGACAAGGACCCGGAGATGCACCGGGGCCGGGGCGACGTCAAGTACCACCTCGGCTACAGCAACGACTGGACCACGGAGACGGGCAAGACCATCCACCTGTCGCTGGCGTTCAACCCCTCGCACCTGGAGTACGTCGACCCGGTGGTGCTGGGCCGGGTGCGGGCCAAGCAGGAGCGCCTCGGCGACGTCGAGCGCGAGAGGGTCATGCCCATCCTCATCCACGGGGACGCCGCCTTCATCGGCGAGGGCGTGGTTCAGGAGAGCCTGAACCTGTCCGGCCTGAAGGGCTATGCGGTGGGTGGGACGCTGCACATCATCGTCAACAACCAGGTGGGCTTCACCACCGGCCCGCGTCAGGGCCGTACCTCGACGTACGCCAGCGATGTGGCCAAGATGCTGCAGAGCCCGGTCCTGCACGTCAACGGCGAGGACCCCGAGGCCGTCGCGCAGGCCATCGAGCTGGCGATGGACTTTCGCCTGGCGTTCAAGCGCGACGTGGTAGTCGACATGTATTGCTACCGCCGGCAGGGTCACAACGAGTCCGACGAGCCCTCGTTCACCCAGCCCGTCATGTACGGCAAGATCAAGCGCCGGCGCAGCGTGCGTGACGGCTATCTGGACCGGCTGCTGACGCTGGGCGAGATCACGCGGAAGGAAGCCGACCAGATCGCCGAGGCCCGCCGCGAGCACTTGGAACAGGAGCTGTCGGTGGCCCGCAGCGACGACTTCAGGCCGCACTACTCGGCCTTCGAAGGACTGTGGGCGGCCTACAGCGCCGAGGTCGACGCCGACGTCCAGGAGCCGGACACGGGCGTCGAGCGGGATCGGCTCGGCGCCATGCTCCGCGCGCTGACGCAGGTGCCGGAAGACTTCCACCTGAACGCCAAGATCGCGCGTGCACTGAAGGCGCGCGTGGCCATGGGCGAGGGCTGCCAGCCGCTCGACTGGGCTGCCGCTGAGGCGCTCGCCTTCGGTACCCTCGTACAGGACGGCGTCAAGGTGCGGCTGACCGGCCAGGACAGCGAGCGAGGCACCTTCAGCCAGCGCCACGCGGTCTTCCACGACAGCGGCGACGGGCACGAGTTCGTGCCGCTCGGGCAGTTTGCCGAGGAGCCGGGGCGCTTCGAGGTGCACAACAGCCCGCTCTCCGAGGCCGGGGTTCTCGGCTTCGAGTACGGCTACAGCCTGGACACGCCCGACGGGCTGGTGCTGTGGGAGGCGCAGTTCGGTGACTTCGGCAACGCCGGGCAGGTGATCGTCGACCAGTTCATCGCCTCGGCCGAGGACAAGTGGAAGCGCCTGTCAGGCCTGGTGATGCTGCTGCCGCACGGCATGGAAGGGCAGGGGCCGGAGCACTCCAGTGCCCGCCTGGAGCGCTACCTGCAGCTGTGCGCCGAGGACAACCTGCAGGTGGCGTACCCGACGACGCCAGCCCAGTACTTCCACCTGCTCCGTCGCCAGGTGCTCCGCCCCGTGCGCAAGCCCCTGATCGTGATGACGCCCAAGAGCCTCCTCCGGCACCCGCAGGCGGTGTCGCCGCTGGAGGCGCTGACCTCGGGGCGCTTCCAGCGCATCGTGGTCGACGAGGCGGTGGAGCCCGGCCGGGTCACGCGGGTGCTGATGACGAGCGGCAAGCTCGCCTACGAGCTCGAGGCCGCGCGGCAGGAACGCGGCCGCGACGACGTCGCCATCGTGCGCTTGGAACAGCTCTACCCTCTGAGGGACGACAGCGTGGCGGCCGCCCTGCGGACCTACCCCGACACGGCGCCCGTCGTATGGGTGCAGGAGGAGCCGGAGAACATGGGGGCGTGGCGCTTCTTGCGAGTAAAGTGGGGCGACCGGATCGTGGGGCGCCCCTTCGCGGGCGCGTCGCGCCCGGCGTCCGCCAGCCCCGCCACGGGCTCCGGCGCCGCGCACCAGCTCGAACAGGCCGAGGTCATCCGGACCGCGTTCGAGATGGATGTCTAGCTCGAGGCGCAGACCCGACAGGGTGAGGAGCGATTCGCGATGCCCGTAGATCTGAAGGTGCCGTCCGTCGGTGAGTCGATCACCGAGGTGTTCATCGGCAGCTGGCTCAAACGCGAGGGGGAGAGCGTCGAGAAGGACGAGGCCGTCGTCGAGGTGGAGACCGACAAGGCGACGCTCGAGGTGCCCGCCTCGGTATCGGGGGTGCTCAGCCAGGTGCTGAAGCAGGAAGGTGACGCGGCCGCGGTAGGCGAGGTGATCGCACGCATCGAGCCGGGGGCCGTGGCGGCCGCCGGGCGTGCGCCCGAGCGCGTGGCGGCGGCCAGCCCCGAGGGCGCGCCCGGCGATGGCGACGAGGGCGCGCCCGAGGGGGCGGCCGGCCGCGTCGAGGCGGAAGCGCGAGCGCGAGGCGGCGCCGGACCCACGGTCATGCCGGCGGCCGACAGGCTGCTGCGGGAGCACGACCTCGATGCGGCTCGCGTCCCCGCCAGCGGACCGGGCGGCCGGCTGCTGAAGGAGGACGTCCAGCGCTACCTGGCGGCCGAGGGCGAGGCGCCCGGCGCCGCTGAGGCCGCGCCGCCGCCGGCCGGCAGGCGGGAGGAGGTCGTGCCGATGAGCCCGCTGCGGCGCCGTGTGGCGCAGCGGCTGGTGCAGGCGCAGCAGGCCGCCGCGCTGCTCACCACCTTCAACGAGGTCGACATGAGCGCCGTGATGGCGTTGCGCAAGACGTACCGGGACGAGTTCGAGAGCCGCTACCAGGTCCGCCTCGGCTTCATGTCGTTCTTCGTCAAGGCCGCCATCGACGCGCTCAAGCGCTTCCCACAACTCAACGCCGAGATTCGCGAGGACACGATCGTCTACAAGGACTACTTCGACATCGGCGTCGCCGTCTCCAGCCAGAAGGGGCTGGTGGTGCCGGTGGTGCGCGATGCCGAGCGCCTCAGCTTCGCCGAGCTGGAGAGCGTCATCGGCGACTTCGGCCGCCGTGCCCGGGAGAACAGGCTCACGCCCGAGGAGCTTCAGGGTGGCACCTTCACCATCTCCAACGGCGGCGTATTCGGCTCGCTGATGTCCACCCCCATCGTCAACCCGCCGCAGTCGGGGGTGCTCGGGATGCACGCCATCCAGGAAAGGCCGGTGGCCGTGAACGGCCAGGTGGAGATCCGGCCGATGATGTACCTGGCCCTCACCTACGATCACCGCCTCGTCGACGGGCGCGAGGCCGTCACCTTCCTGAAGCGGATCAAGGAGGCCGTAGAGAGCCCCGCGCGGATCCTGCTGGAGGTATGAGCCATGCCCCGTCATGACATCGTGATCGTTGGCGCCGGGCCGGGCGGCTACGTCGCCGCCATCCGCGGCGCGCAGCTCGGCTTCGACGTGGCGGTGGTGGAGAAGGAGGCAGCGCTCGGCGGGACCTGCGTGCGCGTCGGCTGCATCCCCAGCAAGGCCCTGCTGGAGTCCAGCGAGCTCTACCTCGAGGCGCGCGGCCACCTGACCGAGCATGGCGTGAACGCCAAGGAGGTGACCCTCGACCTGGCCGCGATGCAGGCTCGCAAGCGCCGCGTCGTCGAGCGGAACACCGATGGCGTGGCCTTCCTGTTCAAGAAGAACCACGTCACGCGCTACCAGGGCGTCGGCGAGCTCAAAGGCGGCGGCAAGGTGCGCGTCCACGGCGCGGACGGCCCGGAGGAGCTCGATGCCACGCACATCGTGCTGGCCACGGGCTCGATGCCGGTGAGCCTGCCGGGGGTGACGCTCGATGGCGACCTCATCGGCACCAGCACCGAGGCGTTGGCCTACGACCGGGTGCCCGAGAGCCTTGTGGTCATCGGGGCCGGCTACATC
>CAYOXR010000485.1:0-5617 GCA_964407955.1 uncultured bacterium
ACTGCACGCCGTCGCCGTGATGCACGTCGAGGTCGATGTAGACGACGCGCATGTCGTGTTCGTCGACGGCGCGGCGGATGGCCAGAGCGAGGTCGTTGTACACGCAGAACCCCGACGCCTTCGCGCGCTGGGCATGGTGCAGCCCGCCCGCGAAGCTCGCCGCCCGCCGCGCCGCGCCGCTCGCGACCAGCTCGACCGCGGTCACGGTGGCGGCGCACACGCCGAGCACGGCCTCGTGCATGCCGGCGAACACCGGGTTGTCGCCGGTGCCCAGTCCGAATGCGAAGGCTTCGTCCAAACCCTCCCCGCGCGAGGCGCGCCGCACGACGTCGATGTAGGTGGTGGCATGGACCCGCGCCAGCTCGCGCTCGGTGAGCGGATCGACACCCGCCATGGCGGCTGCCGGCAGCACGTCGCACGCTTCGAGCAGGGTGCGGGTGAGCTCCAAGCGCTCGGGTCTGAAGGGGTGGTCGGGTGAGAGCTCGTAGCCGGCCAGCGCCGGGTCGTACACGAAACGCACGTCGTCGCCGGCAGCCTGGTCCCCCTCGTGCGCAGCGCCACCGGAGGCGGCGGGCGGCGTCCGCGTGCCGCCGGACGTGCGCCTGGCCGCGCTCACGGCTCGGTGGGCTTCTCCACGGGCCACAGGATCACGAAGCCGGCCCTTCTCAGATGGCCGGCCAGGCCGCGGCCGTCCACGGTGTTGACGCGGAGCACGAAGGTGACGCTCTCGGCGTCCGCGCGCGAGGTCATCACGCTGGACACGTTGTGCTTCCTGGCAGCGATGGCCGCCAGCAACGACGCCAGCTCGCCCGGTCGGTTGGGGACCTCGACCTCGAGGCGGGTGGCGGCCTCGTGAACACCCGACATCCTGATCAGAGCGTCGAGCATGTCGATGCCCGTGACGATGCCCACCAGGCTGGCCGCGTCCATCACCGGCATGGCGCCGATCTTGTGCTCACGCAGCACCTTCGCGGTCTCCTCGATGGGATCGAGGGGGTGCGCGGTAAGCACCGGCGTCACCATGACCCGGCGGACCGGGTCGGTCTGCCGCACGTCCCTGGGAGCCCGCGGGTGATCCGCGCCGACGAGGCGCAGGTCGCGATCCGACACGATGCCGACCAGCCGGTCGCCGGTGACGCCCGTGGCGCCTTCCTCCCCGGCGGCAGCGGCGCCGCTGCCGGCGCTCTCCAGGATCGGGAAGTGCCGGATGTTGCGCTGCTCCATCAAGGCGCACACGTCCCGGATCGGCATGTCCGGACCGATGGCCACGACCTGGCGCGTCATGATGTCCTGTACCAGCATGCTGCCCTCCACGGCCCGAGCCGCCGCACGCGTCGCTCCCAAGCGATGGTACCGCCTGGCGACCGCCCGGCGGGCCACGCGGCCTCAACCGAAGAAGCGGGGCCGGGTCCTGAGGCGGTGGAACTCCTCCACCACGACTGGGTCGGCTCGCGAACCGATGCGTGCCATGAGCTGGTTGGCGGCGCTGCTGCGCACCTCGGCGTCGGCCGTGGGGAAGGGCACGAAGCCGGCGCTGCGGTAGAGGCGCTCCAACAGCCGCTTGTAGGCGAAATCGTTGAGCCCCGTGCGCTTGAGGTCGTAGTGCCAGACGTACATGGTCGCGAAGGTGACGGTGGACTCGAAGCGGCCGTCCGCGAAGGTCGCCGCCAGCAACCGCTCTGCCAGGCGCTGGCCGCGATAGGGTGGCGCCACCTCCACCGCGCCGAGCTCGATGATGCGTCCCGTGCGGTCGTCTCCCCACGACTCGACGTCGGAGGGCGGGTGGAGTGCCGCGTAGGCGACCATGACGCCTGCATCGACGCCCACGCTGACGCAGGACTGCGGGTCGCGGGCGATCCCGATCAGGGCCTGGTGCTGCTTGGCCGACGGGCGAAACATGTCGATGCCGGCGTGGGGCTGTAGGCTCGCCAGCTCATCCCCGCTGACGCACACCGAGATCTCGGCCTTGCCGGGAGCGGAAGCGGCGGTTCCGGCCGCGCCTTCACTCATGCCGGCACACGGCGTGGGCCGCCTGCCCTTTCGACCGGGCGCGCGGCACGCGCGCCGGTGCGGGCGAGGCGCAAGCGGGCGTAACGCGCGGCGGAGGCGAGCCCGCGAATCACGTCGCCAGCGTGCGCTGCCGGTTGCGCCAGCGCGCCACCAGGGCATCCGGAAGCCGGGCCGGGCCGACATCGGGACGATCGTGCAACCCGAGCAGGACGCCGAGTCGCGCGTGCGACCGCCATGCGCCGTCCGGGCCAGCGATGCGCTCGGCGCCCTCGCCGAAGGCGCGCAGCAGACCTTCATGGTAGGCCGCCAGGTCCCCGTCTTCGAGGGCGAGCGCCAGCCGTTCGGCCGCCTCCGCGGAGGCCCCGAGCTGGAGCTGGGCGGCGCTTGCCAGCGCCACGTACTGGGCACGCAGGCCGAGGTTGCCTCGCTCCGCCGAGCCATTGCCGGAAAGCGCCCGGTGAAGGGCCTTCTCGCCTTCGGCGAGCGCGGTGGCGGCACCCCGAGCGTCGTCCATGCGCAGGTGCGCGGCCGTTGTCGATGCCAGCGCCTCGGCACGCTGGTACTCGAAGCGCGAGGCTTCCAGCGCGCGCTCCGCATGCCGCTGGGCGTCCGCCGGGTCCGGCGCCACCAGAGCAGCCAGCAGGTGCGCCTCGTGGACCAGCACGCCGTACAGCTCCCGGTCGGGCTTGCTCTCCAGGGAGGTCAGGACCTCGCCGATGCACTCCCGGGCGTGCCGCAGGTCGGGTGCGTCCGCCTCGGGCAACTGCAACACGGGCAGCGGCAGCTTGTACGGCCTGGCGAGCCCGCGGCAGGCGTAGGCGAGCCCCATGTGCAGCGTGGTCCGCAGGATGCGGTACTCGGCATCGACCTCGAGCGCCGCCGCGTAGGTGCGGAAGCGCTCGATGCTTCGCGCCAGCGTGAACGTCGCTTCCTCGAAGGCGCCTTCGGCCAGCAGGGCCAGCGCCGCCTCGTCGTCGACCTTGGCCAGCCAGAAGTCGCGCTCTACCGGCGCGGCCTGGGCCGCCTCCAGGATGGTGCGCGCGGCGTCGAAGTCGGCGCGCGCCGCGGCCAGGTCGCCCATGCGCCGGTGTAGCGTGCCGCGCCTGGACAGGAAGCGGGTCTGTTCCTGCTCGAGCGCCTCCGAGCTGGCGGCCAGCGCGACAGAGCGGTCCAGGTTGTCGAGGGCCTGATCGAAGCGTCCCAGCTTCAGGTGCACGTCCCCACGTTGGAAGGCGATGCGTGCGCAGATGAGGTCGTCGTCGCTGGTGACGCCGGCGAAGCGTTCCAGTGCGCCCTCGAGATCGCCACGATCCTTGGCGATGAGGCCCGCCCACACCAGCACCTTGGCGCGTGCCAGGCTGGTCTCGCTGTCGTCGTCCGCTACGCTGGCGAGCTCGTTCCGAGCGTCGTCGACGAGGCGGGCGGCCTCATCGAGGTCGCTGCGCCAGCGCGCCAGGCTCGCCCTGACCAGGGCGGTTTCCGCCCGCAGCAACGGCACGGCGGTGTCGGGGCGGCCGTCGAGCAGCCGCTCGGCCGGCTCGTAGCGCCCCTTGAGCACCTCCCCCTCGGCGCGCTTCACGACAGTCCAGGCGCGGGTGTCGTCATCCTCCGAGCGCGCCAGCGCGTCGAAGGCGCTGCGTGCGTCGACGTGGTCGTAGCTTCCGAGCGTCACGTAGTGGGCCGCGACCTGCTTGGCGACGGCGTAGAACATGCGGCTGTCGACGAGCTCGCTCTCGGCGGCCGCCCAGATGCGGCGGACGAGCGACTGCTGGATGCTGTGGTGGGACAGCCAGTCGGTCATGGTGTCCCACTCCCGCGCCTCGAACACGTGGTGCAGGAAGCGCGAGGCCGCCTCGCTGGCCGGGTCGGCGAAGGCCGGCTCGCGGTAGCCCGCGGCCGCGACGCTGTTGAGCGACCGGTAGCGTGCCGGGGCGCTCTCGATCAGGCGCTGGCGCAGCGCACGCGCGAGCTGCCTGGAGAAGCACCGGTAGCGCTCGGCCGCGCCCGGAACCTGGTCGAGGAAGGCCAGCTCGAAGGCGTTCAGCTCGTCGGCGCCGTCTTGGCGAAGCGCCAGCAGGCGCGGGGCCTCGAAGGTGGGGAACTCGGGTATCGAGAGCACCGCCAGCGCCGCCAGGAAGTCGCGGAGGCTGGCGTCGCCGGAGGCATCGACGAGCTTGCCGAGCTGCTCGATGGACAGGTCGCTGCCGCCGAGCGCCTCCTCGGCGTGCGGTTCACGAACCTCGGCCAGCAGCGTCAGCGTACGCAGCTCCTCGAACGACCGGCCCGCACGCTGCACGATGTCCTCCTGCTGTGCGGCGGACAGGCGGGGAAGGCGCGCCCTGACGAAACGACGGGCCTCGGCAGTGGTGGGGGGCGTCAGCTTGACGGGCCCCTCGAATGCGCCCAGACGCTGCATGGCCCGCGCCGGCACGTCGGCCATGCTGGCCAGGACGGCCGTGCCGGGCAAGTGCCCGAGCGGTTCGAAAAGCGACAGCCACAGCCACTCCGAGGCGCTCACGCGCGGCACCTCGGGCGTGTTGAGCCTGAGCGGCACCATGCCGAGGCTGTCCTGCTGGCCGTTGAGCGACTGCGACACGTGTACGAGGAACACCAGGCGCCCGCCGAGCTGCCGCGCCGCGTCGATGATGATGCGCGCGATCTCGGCCTGAGCGTCCGCCTGCACGGCGAAAGCACTGGAGCTTCCGATGCGTAGCAGCCGGCCCTCCACCAGATCGGGCGGAACGCCGAGCGCCAGCGCCATACGCGTCAACGCGCCGGCCAGGTCGCTGGAGGGGAACTCCAGCCGCACGACCCGGTCCGCCGCCCGCGGCGCCATCTCGAGCGCGTGCTGGATGTAGTCGGCGAGAAGGGTCTTGCCGGAGCCGGGACGCCCGGTGATGAGCATGCGTGGCGTGTCGCCGCTGCGCACACCGCCCACGAAGGCGCGGTAGGCGCGCCGCTTCTCGCGCCCCAGGAGCTGCAAGACCTCCTGTTCGGCCGAGCTTCCGGGTGAGAGCAGGACCTCGAGCTCGGGAGCGCGAAGCGGCGGTTGCCCGCTGGCCGTCCACAGCTCGCTGAGGATCTCGAACAGCACGCGCTTGTCGGCGAGCTTGCCCTTGTCGCGGTAGATGATGTTGCGAACGACGTTGGGGTTCGCCCCCCGCCGCGCCATCTCCTTGCGAAGCCAGTTGATGCTGCCGAGTACGCCATGGACGTCACGCTGGTGGCCCACGGTCTTGCGGACGTTCTCGAACACCTCTCGCCACGGGCTGACGTGTTCGCTGGTCGCCTTGGAAGCCATTTGTGTCATTTTATCGTGGTCCGGTAAACAAGTACACAGCCGCCGGGCGGGGCCCCTCCGCGCGCGTAGGCACCGGGTCGGGGCCCGGTCCGCCGCGGTGCTATGCTCGTTCTCATGAGCGTTCTCGAGAAGGCGGCCACAGGACGGCGTCTCACGCCCGACGATGGCCGGGGCCTCGTGGATGAGTGAATCGTCAGTGAGCGCCGCAACCATGAACAAGGCGAAGTCGATGCGCCGGGTCTTGTTGCTTGCCAGGATCGGATCGCCGACATGGCGGCTCCACACCGGCAGGCCCTGGCTGTCGCC
>CAYOXR010000486.1:0-1979 GCA_964407955.1 uncultured bacterium
GCAAGCACGGTGTCACCTTCGAGCAGATCCTGGAGCGACTGTCGGCGTGAAGGTCCGGCTGATGCATCCCGACATGGCGTTCGATGTCGGCCAGGCGCTTCCTGCCGACGCCGACGAGCTCGCGCGCGACCTCGACCTCGGGGTGATCCTGGAAGCCATGGACGACGGCGACGCGGAGGTGCACAACACCTCGCGCGTGGCGCTGCTTACGGCCCCGAGCAACGACGTGGACACGGTTCGCTTCCGCCAGGCGATGCTCCGGGATGCCCTGCGCGCCCCCGAGACCGTGAGGCGGCTCTACGCCCTGGCCGGCGAGGCCGACGCACGTCGGCGCAAGGAGTGGCTGGGGGTCTTCAGCCGGTCCCCGGCGGGGAGGCTGAGCGAGGCCGCGGCCCTGATGGACATGTACCTCGGCATGCTGGCGCGACTGCGGAGCGTCGTGTGCGGCGCACCCGGCGAGCTTGCATCGGACGCCTGGCGTGGGTTGGCGGCCGCCGTACGAGACGAGCTGGACGACGGGTTCTTCGAGGCCGCGCGGCACACGCTGATGGAGCTTCGCAGGGGCCGCGGAGCGCTCATGAGCGCCGGCCTCGGTGAAGCCAACGCCGCCGAGGGGTACGTGCTGCGGCGTGGACCGACCCGGCGGCCGGGGTGGCTGGCTTGGATGCTGCGGCGCGGCCCCGGCACCTTCCACGTGGCGCCTCTCGACGACGGCGGCTCGCGGGTGCTCGCCGACACACGCAGCGCGGCGACGGCACCCGCGGCCGAGCTGCTGGCCCATGCGGCCGAAGGCGTGCGGACGATCTTCGCCGGGCTGCGCACCGAGATGGCCTTCTACGTGGGCTGCCTGAACCTCCGCGACCGGCTGTCGGCCCGTGGCGTGCCCGTGAGCGTCCCCACCGTGCATCCGAGCGGGAGCAGCGAGCTGCGCTTCAGCGGGCTGGTCGACCCCAGCCTGGCGCTGCGCTCGAGCGACCCCATCGTGGGCAATGACATGGGCCTGGACGGCAAGAGCCTGATCGTGATCACCGGTGCCAACCAGGGCGGCAAGACCGTCTTCTTGCGCAGCCTCGGTCTGGCGCAGGTCATGGCGCAGGCCGGCGCCTTCGTGGCGGCGCAGGCGTACGAGGGGGAAGCGTGCCGTGGGCTCCACACGCATTTCAGCCGCGAGGAGGATGGCGCCCTCACCAGCGGCAAGCTCGACGAGGAGCTGGCGCGCCTCAGCGCGATCGTCGACGCTCTGGAGCAGCACGCGACGGTGCTCCTGAACGAGTCGTTCGCGGCGACGAACGAGCGCGAAGGTTCGGAGGTCGCGCGGCAGGTCGTCGAGGGACTGGTGCAACGGGGGGTTCGCGTGGCGTTCGTCACGCACCTGATGGCGTTCGCAGTACAGGCGTCCCGTCGAGGGGGTCGAGACGTCGCCTTCCTGCGCGCCGGGCTTCGACCGGACGGTACCCGGAGCTTCCGCATGGTCGAGGGCGAGCCGGAAGGGACCGGCCACGCCGAGGACCTCTACCGGGACATCCTGGCCGCCGTCATCGAGCGCTGACCCGGCTGCGAAGGGTCCGGTGCTCGTGCCTGCCGCGAGGCTGGGCGCCGCCGACCTCCGAGGCGCGGCGGCGAACGCTGCGGCCGGTCTCGGGCAGGGTCCCCGCGCCGGCGCAGCGCCGCCCAAGCGCTCGCGGCTAGGGTACCGCGAGTTCGGGCGGCAGCAGCGCCGGCGGGAAGTTCTGGTATGCCACCAGCCTGGTGAAGCGCTCGATGGCGCGCGCGCCGACGGAGGTGCTGCGCCCGTCGGAGGTGGCGGGGTAGGGCCCGCCGTGGACCATGGCGTCGCAAACCTCCACGCCGGTCGGCACCTGGTTGACGATCAGGCGGCCGACGCGGCGCTCGAGTGCCGCGACCAGCGGGCGATAACGCTCCCACTCCTCGTCCTCGCCGTACAGGCTGGCGGTGAGCTGGCCCTCCATGGCGTGCGT
>CAYOXR010000487.1:0-14455 GCA_964407955.1 uncultured bacterium
CAGGCGCCTGGGGGACCGCGTGCAGCTGGTGGGTGACGACATCTTCGTCACCAACGTCGAGCGGCTGCAGCGCGGCCTCGACGAGGGCATCGCCAATGCCATCCTCATCAAGGTCAACCAGATCGGCACCTTGACCGAGTCGTTCAACGCCATCGAGCTTGCCAAGTCGCGGGGCTACCGCAACGTCATCAGTCATCGCAGCGGCGAGACCGAGGACGCTTTCATCGCGGATCTGGCGGTAGCGGTGAACTCCGGCCAGATCAAGACCGGCTCCGCGAGCCGCTCGGATCGCATGGCGAAGTACAACCGGTTGCTGGCTATCGAGGCCGAGCTCGGCGCCGACGCCCACTACCCCGGGGCGCGGGCGCTGATGCGATGACGGCACGCCGGCGCACCAAGATCGTCGCCACGCTCGGGCCTGCGAGCAGCAGCGAGGAGGTCATCACGCGGCTCATCGAGACGGGCGTGGACGTGTTCCGGCTGAACTTCTCACATGGCAGCAAGGAGGTCCACCGCGACAACGTCGGCAAGATCCGTGCCGAGGCGGAGCGCCTCGGCCGGTCGGTGGGCGTGCTGCAGGACCTGCAGGGGCCGAAGATCCGCATCTGCAAGTTCGAGAAGGGCGAGGTGACGCTCGAGCCGGGCGCCGAGTTCGCACTGACCTGCGACGACGACTCGCCCGGCGACGAGCAGCGCGTCGGCGTCACCTACGAGAACCTGTGCCAGGACGTACAGGGCGGCGACACGCTCCTGCTGGACGACGGCCGCTTGCGCCTGGAGGTCACCGCCGTGCGCGGCGCCACCATCCACACGCGTGTCACGCTGGGGGGCACGCTCTCCAACAGCAAGGGCATCAACATCCCCGGCGCCGACCTGAGCATCCCCGCGCTGACCGACAAGGACGTCGAGGACCTGGCCTACGGCGCCGAGCTGGATGTCGACTGGGTGGCCATGAGCTTCGTGCGCAGCCGCGACGACCTGCTCTTGGCGCGCCACTACCTGTCGCGCGCCGGCTCCCACGCCAAGCTGATGGCGAAGATCGAGAAGCCGGCAGCCGTGGAGCGCTTCGAGGAGATCCTCCACGAGGTCGACGGGGTGATGGTCGCGCGCGGCGACCTGGGGGTCGAGATGCCTCCCGAGGAGGTGCCGCAGATCCAGAAGCGGCTCATCCGAGACAGCGTCGAGGCCGGCAAGCCGGTGATCACCGCCACCCAGATGCTCGAGTCGATGGTCCACAGCCCCACGCCCACCCGGGCGGAGGCCTCCGACGTGGCCAACGCCATCTACGACGGGACCGACGCCGTCATGTTGTCGGCCGAGACCGCCGTGGGGGACTACCCGGTCGACGCCGTGGCCATGATGGACCGCATCGCGCACTCGGTGGAGGCCGACGAGGGCTACCAGCGCGGCATGCGCGAGCACTACCCGCCGCCCGAGAACACCACCGCCGATGCCGTGTCGCTGGGCGCCTGCGAGATCGCCTTCACGCTGGGCGCGCAGCTCATCGTGACCTTCACCTCCAGCGGCACCACCGCCCAGCGCGTGTCCCGCAACCGGCCGCCGGTGCCGATCCTGGCGGTGACGCCCAACGCGCGCGCCTATCGGCAGCTCGCGGTGGCCTGGGGGGTGGTGCCGTTCATGAGCGACGACATCCACAGCACCGACGAGATGGTGAGCGTGGCCACGCGCACCATCCGTCAGATCGGCCTGGCCGAGCCCGGAGGCCGCTTCGTCATCACCGCCGGCGTGCCGTTCGGCATGCGCGGTACCACCAACCTCATCCGAGTCGAGCGCTACCGCCCGCGAGGTTGACGGGGCTGACGGTGCTCACGGCGTTGGCAGGGCCGCACGGCGCGCACGTGTCGCCGCCCCAGACACGGGGGTAGGCGGCAGGCGGCGGCCGGTCGCGAGCACTCCGACGCGAGGCGAGCGAGAGCCTGCGCTCAGCCCTCCTCGGCTCGGACCACGACCTTCAGGTCGATCGTCACGTCGGGGTGGGGGCGGTAGGGCACGACGTACTCGCCCAGCATCTTGATGGGGTCCTGGAGGACGATCTTGCGGCGGTCGATGTCGACGTCGTAGGCGGTCTTCAGCGCCTGCGCGATGTCCTTGTTGCCCACCGAGCCGTAGATGCGCTCCTCGCCCGCCTTCACGCTGATCTCCAGGGTGGCGTCGCCGAGCATCTCCCGCAGCCGCTCGGCGTCACCCTTGCGCTCGGCCAGAACCCGGGCGCGCTGCGCCAGGCGAGCCTGCAGCTCGGCGCGGTTGGCCTCCGTCGCCGGCAGCGCCAGCCCCTGCGGCACCAGGAAGTTGCGGGCGTAGCCCGGGCGAACGCGCACGACCTCCCCGGCCTCGCCGAGACCGTCGACAGGTTCGAGCAGGATGACGTTCACTTCCGAACCAGCTTCTCCGTGATGGGGATGATGGCCAGCGAGCGTGCCCGCTTGATGGTGGTGGCGAGCCGGCGCTGGTGCTTGGCGCAAGTGCCGGTTCGGCGACGCGGCAGGATCTTGGCGGTGTCGGAGATGAAGCGACGCAGCATCCTGCCGTCGTGGTAGTCCATGATCTCGAGTTCGCCCGTGCAGAACGCACAGACCTTCGGCCTACGGCCGCGGCGACCGCCGCCGCGCCGGCGCTGTTTTCCGTCTCGTGGCATCTAGAAAGGCAGATCCTCTTCCGGTGGAAACTCTTCGTCGATGTCAAGCCGACTCGCTTGGGCGCCCTGAGAGACCTTCTCGGGGCGAGTCCCGGCTCCACCACTACCGGGACCGCGGGTCAGGAACTCCACGCGCGAGCCTTCCACGCGCGTGGTGAACCGCCGATTGCCGTCCTTGTCCGTCCAGGAGTCGTTGGTGAGGCGGCCGACCACGAACACCGGGTCGCCCTTGGCGAGCTCCGCCGTGGCCTCTGCCAGCTCCCGCCAGACGTTCACGTCGACGTAATGCGTACGCTCCTGGTCGTTGCCGCTGCGATCGCGGAAGCGCTCGTTGACGGCCACCGAGAAGCGGGTGACGGCGCTGCCGCTGGGGGTGTAGCGCAGCTCGGCGTCGCGGGTGAGGTTGCCGATGATCAGCACCTCGTTGAGGGCGTTGCGCAGCCGATGCTGGCCGCGCGCGTCGGTGACGGTCGGCTCGGGGCCGCGGGCGCCCACGTTCAGGACCTCCACCCGCTGCGCCACGACGTCGAGCGCCGCCCGGCGCTGCCCCTCCTGCGACTCCCAACTGCGGTAGTTCAGGCGCCCCTCCACGAACAGCGGGGTGCCCGCGTCGAGCTGGTTGACGAGGGACTCGCCCTGCGCCCCGAACACGGTGACGCGGTGGTACCACGCCAGCTCGCGCATCTTCTCGTCGTCGCCGAGGACGTGATCGTTCCCGGCCAGGTTGAGCTCCAGAATGGCCAGCCCCCCGGGCGTGTAACGAAGCTCGGGCGGTTGCGTGAGCGTACCGGCCAGGTACACGTTGTTCAGGCCTCGTGCCATGGAGCTCTCCTAAGTGCCCTCGGGCGACGTCGCCATGTCAGGCGCTGGCTTCCGCCTCGCCCTTCTCCCGCGACTCCTTGCGGGTCTTCCACTCGGGACGGTCCTTGACCACCAGTACGCGCATCACGTTATCACGCTGGCGCAGGGCCGTCTCGATCGCCTTGGGCTTGTCGCTCGCCAGCTGTAGGCGGTAGATCAGGTAGTACCCTTCGCTGAGCTTCCGGATCGGGTAGGCGAGGCGACGCGCACCCCACTCCTCCAGCTCGACGATCTCCCCTTCGGCGCGTTCCACCTGAGCGCTGACGGCGTCCTTCTCCGTCTGGAGCTGCTGTTCGCTCAGGTTCGGGTCCAGGATGACGTTCAGGTCATAAGCCGCTTCGGACATAGGCACCTCCTTCCGGGCCGGTGGCTGCTGGCTGCGCGTGCGCGCCTTGCCGCGCGTCCGGGCTCGCGCCCGGGGCGCCGCGTCGGCGCACGCGCCTCGGTTGGGCCCGGCCTTACGGCCGGCCCGCCCCGCCTGGCAGCCCTCCCCAGCGTAGGCTCACCCGCGCGCCGCCCGCTTGCGGGCCGCCCACCAGGGGCGGGCCCAGCGAAAGCCGGTGGCTGGCGCGGCAAATTGCGATTGTAGCACGGTGCGGAGCCGGGGCAAAGCGGCACGCCTATGAGCTGTCTATGAGATATGCCCGGCAGCCTCCGGCGCCTGGCGCTAGCCTGGAGGTTCCGGAAGGAGGGTCGTCATGAGACGTCTCGCTATCTTCACCCTGGTTCTGGCGACCGCTGGCTTGACCCTGGTGTTGTCGAGCTGCAGCAGCCCGATTACGCCGTTGAGCACCGCGTCGGTACCGAGCATCATCGGCCTGCAGCAATCGAGCAACACGGAGATGTTGGGCATGCTTGCGCCGAGCAGCAGCTATGCGCCGATGGCGCTGAGCCCGCAGCAGCTCAGCAAGGCCGGCCTGCAGACCCAGTCGTTGGCCTGCGTGCAGAGCGTCAACTGGGGCGCCAACGTCGACGGTGACCTCGCGCCCGTGAGCGGCACCATCACGTACGGCAACTGCACCGGCATCACCAGCATCACCGCCAGTGGTACCTTCACCATCGCCGACACCAACGACAACGACCCGTACAGCGGCTTCAACGCCGCCTTGAACGGCTTCACCATGACGGCATCCACCACCACCCTGTCGATGAACGGCTCGCTCGACGTGCTCCGCACCTCTGTCCCGCCCAGCCCCAACTACGACATCAACTACCAGCTCGCCATCAACATCACGGTGCCCAGCGTCAGCGGATCTGTCAATGTGAGCGGCACCCCCACGTTCGCGTCGACGGTGACCGGCACCACCAACCCCTGGGTGTCGGGGACGTTCACCCTCAACGGCACGGCGACGTTCGACACCAGCAACGGCTACCACTACAGCCTCACGCGCACCGGCGCGGGGGTCGTCAATACGAGCGCGTGCGTGGGATCGTTCGCGACGAATAGCGCCATCACCTACACCGACAGCCAGGGCAACACGCTGGCACTCGCGTACACCGGCTGCGGCACCGGCAACTGGACGTTGACGGCAAGCGGCGGCGCCACGTCCACAGGGACCTTCTGACCGGCGCATAGACGTACTTCGCGGCGCGAACGCGCCAGGCGGTGGGCGGAGCGAGCGGCTCCGTCCACCGCTTTCATGAGGCGTTCGCCCATGAGACGTCCGCCCATGAGACGCATATGAGATATACCCGACAGTCTCCGCCGTCGAGCGCTAGCCTGGACCTTCCGGAAGGAGGGTCGTCTTGAGACGTCTAGCGCTCGTCATCCTTGTTCTGACGACGGCCGGCCTGGCTTTGGTGCTGTCGAGCTGCGGCAGCTCCATCACCCCGCTGAGCGCCTCGTCGGCACCGTCCATCATCAGCCTGCAGCAGTCGAGCGACGCGCAGATGCTCGACATGCTCGCGCCGAGCACCAGCTACAAGCCGATGGCGCTGAGCTCGCAGCAGCTCACCAAGTCCGGCTTGCAGCCCCAGGTGGTGACGTTGGCCTGCGTGGCGGGCTACACCTGGGGGGCCAACAGCGACGGCGACCTCGCGCCCGCGGACGGCACGATCACCTACGGCGACTGCTCGGGGACCACGATCACCTCCAGTGGCACCTTCACCATCGCCGACACCAACGACAACGACGCGTACAGCGGCTTCAACGCCGCCTTGAACAACTTCGACCTGAACGCACCGGGCGTCGGCGTGACGTTGTCGATCAACGGCACGGTCGACGTGCTCCGCACCTCCGTCCCGCCCAGCCCCAACTACGACCTCAACTACTCGCTCGACATCGCCATCACGGTGCCCGGGCTCAGCGGCACGGCCAACATGAGCGGCACGCCCACGTTCGCGTCGAATGTGACAGGCACGACCGACCCCTGGGTCTCGGGGACGTTCACCTTCAATGGCACGGCGACGTTCGTCACCAGCAACGGCTACCACTACAGCCTCACTCGCACCGGTACCGGCGTCTACGACACATCGGCCTGCCTGGGAGCCTTCACCGGTGGAAGCCTCATCACCTACACCGACAGCCAGGGCAACAAGCTCGTGATCGGGTACAGCGGCTGCGACACCGGCAGCTGGATGTACACGGCCAGCAGCGGCGGCGGCAGCACGGGCACCTTCTAGCCAGACATCGTTGCAGGTCGCGGCGCGGGCACGCCGCGCGGCGGGCGGGGCAAGCAGCTCCGCCCGCCCTCCTGTGGAGGGAGCGGTAGGGGGAACTGTGGGTGGAGGTGTGGGTGGGGGGCCGGAGCCCGGCCCTCACCGCCGGGCTAGCGCGGCGCCTCGACGAGTGCGGCCACTACCCGCTGCGCCTCCCGCACACAGTCGTTGACCCCTACGCCGCGGTAGGCGTTGCCCGCCAGGTGGAGGCCGGGGAGGTCGGTCAGGGCAGCGTCGATGGTGCGCAGGCGGTCCCAGTGCCCGAGCGTGTACTGAGGGATGGCGCGTTCCCAGCGCACGCCCTCCACGAACTCCGGCTCGGCCACCACCCCCATGCTCACGCGCAGGTCGTTTCGCACGGCGGCGAGGGCGTCGTCGTCCGAGAGCTCGAGCATCGCCGGATCCAGGCGGCCGCCCGCCAGCACGCGCAGCAGCACCTTGCCCTCGGGCGCCCGTTCCGGGTAGATGGTGGAGCTGTAGAGCACGCCCAGGCTCCGCACCCCCTGCCCGCGCGGCACCAGGAAGCCGAAGCCGTTCAGCGGCCGCGGCACGTCGATGCGGTCGAAGCCCAGCCCGAACACGCGCAACCCGGCATAAGGGATGGCGGCGAGCGCGTCGGCGGCGCCAGGCGAGTGGGGCCGCAGCAGCGCCGCCGCGTTTGGCGCCGGCACGGTGAGCACCACCGCGTCGAAGCGCTCGGGCGGGGCGTCCGCGAGGGCGAGCGTGTAGCCAACGGTCCCGCCGGGAAGCCGCTCGATGGCGTTCACCGGCGCACCCAGCCGCGGCGCCCGCGGCAGGGCCCCGGCCAGGACGTCCAGCAGGCGCTGCATGCCGCCCTCGCGGAACGACGTCAGCCGGCCGGCGCGGATCCTGGGCGCGGGCGTGGCGCCGGCCGTGCCGCTCCCCTGCCGCCCGTCCGTCGCGGTCGCCGCGCGCAGCCTCCGGCGCGCCGACCGCTGCCGCGCGATCATGGCGCGCAGCAGGCTGCCGTGGGCGCGCTCCATGGCGCGCAGGCGCGGGAAGAGCGCGTCGACGCTGAGCTCGCGGGAGTCGCCGGCGGTGATGCCGGACACGAACGCGTCGGCCAGCGCGTCGGCGAAGCCCCGGCCGAAATGCCTGGCCAGGAACGCATGCACGCTCTCCTCGCCGTCGTGCCGGCCGGCGACCGCCAGCTCGAGCGCCGCCCGCAGGCGCCCCGGCCAGGGCACGATCTCGCTTGCGAGGAACGCCTGCGGGCTCGATGGGAGCCGCCGGAGCCCGCCGTCGACGTACAGGAAGCGGTGGCGGGCGGCCTCCGACGCGGGCTGGAGCTCGGCGTCCAGGCCCAGCTGGCGCGCCAGCTCGAGCGTCTCTGGGGCGGTGGTCAAGAAGCCGTTCGGCCCCCAGTCGACGGTGTAGCCTGCTCGCACGCTGGTGCGGGCCTTGCCGCCCGGGTGCGTCTCGGCCTCGAACACCTCGACGTGCCAGCCGGGCCGCGCCCGCCCCAACAGGAAGGCGGTGGCCAGGCCGGTGATGCCGGCGCCCACCACGGCCACCCGCTTCTCCCCCGCCGACGTCGCATCCACGTCCAGCACCATACCGGACGGCCGTGGATGGCCTCGGCACCAGCCGGCGCCGGCGGTGCGCGGTCACGGCGGGGTCCGGCTCATGGCGGCAGCGCGCCGCACAGCAGCGCCGCGTCGAGGCGCGTGACGCCGAGCGCCTCGTCGGCGTCGGCGAGCTCCAGCGTCAGCGTGGTGCGCCGGTAGGCGCCGGCCAGCGTGCCGACCGGCGGCGTAGCCAGTGCCGCTCGCAGCAGACTGCGGCGAAGCAGCAAGTCGGCCTCCCGACCGATCAGCAGCCGCAACTGACGCCGCACCGCACGCGCGGCGTCGGCGATGCTCGCGTCGTCGGGCGGCGTCGGCGGCGGACCCGGCGCGGCGTTCGGCCAGCGCGCGCTCAGCGACTGCTCCAGGCCGGATGCGCCGACGGCGACGGAAGCCGCGCCGGTGGCGGGGCCCCAGGGCGGCAGCGCCACCGACACGCCCAGCCGCAGGGCGTAGCCGGGGACCTGCGCCTCTCCCCCGAGCGTGGCCGTGCCCGACAGGTCCAGCTCGACGTGGGTGCGAGCGCGGGCTTCCTCCAGGGCACGGGACAGCCGGGCGTCGGTGAGTGCCAGACGGGCCTGCGCCACGGCATCGCTGGCATGCACGCAGCGCTCCGGCTCGAGCGCCGCGGCGGGCCAGCCGAGCGGGTCGCGCGTTGCCTCCGCGGCCTCGGGCGGTGGCGCGTCGGACGGTGGCGCGTTCCCGGCTGCCGCGGCCGGCAACCCGGGCGCGGGAGCGGCCGTGGGAGTTGTGCCCGCGGGCGCCGCCATCGTCCGCGGTTCCGGGACCGACACGCCGAGCGCCTGCCGCAGCGCCCCCGCGATGGCCGCCGCGCGGCGGCGCTGAGCGCTGCGCTGCGCTGCCAGCAGGCGCATGTCCAGCAGGTGCATGTCCAGCAGACGCACGGGCAATCCCCGGAGCGCTCTTTCCGAGCGGCCCGGGCCCAAGCCCGGCGCGCGGGGGACCGCAGCGGCGCTGTCGGCGCGCCGCAACGCCGCGGCCAGGGCATCGAGCGCGCGCACGCGCGCCCGGGTAGCCAGCAGGACCACGGCGTCCGCGAGCGTGTCGTGAAGCACGGCGCGCCGCTGCGCCCGCAGCTGCTGCCGGGTGGCTGCGAGGCGCGCCGCGGTGAGGCGCCGGTCGGCCGCAACGGCAGGGGCGCTCAGCGGCAGGCGGACGCCCGCCTCGAGCTCGAGCGTGAAGCTCGCGTTCAGGCCGAGACGGGTGCGCTCCCGGAGGTGGAGCTGCGGGAGGGCCGCGGCCGCGGCGCGCCGGGCCTCGGTCGAGGCGGCGCTCAGCGCCTCGCCCTCCAGCGGGGCCTGGGCCTGCGCCCAGGCGGCTGCGCGCACGCGCGCGAACCACGGCGGCAGCGTTTCGGCGCGCGCGCTGAGCGCGAGCTGGGCGCTCGCCAGGACCGCGGCGGCAGCGACGAACGTGACGGCATACGACGCCGGCCGGCGCGCTGAGCGCCGCTCGCGGTGCCGACCGCTCGTCGGACCGTGCCGCCGCTGGCGTTGCCGCCCGCGCGGGCTCATGGCCGCGCAGCCGGAGGGCGGCCGGGCTCGGCCACGCGAACGATGGGTGCGGGCACGCCCTGGAGCCGGCAGCAATCGCCGCCGACAGCGTAACCGAGCACCGGGTAGGCGGTGATGGCGAGGTCGCCGACGTATGTCGTGAAGGCGGCCGGCGTGATGGCGAGGTAGAGCGCTTCGCCGGGCGCGATGGTGCGGTCGAGCGCGTCGCCCGCCTGCCAGCGGGCGCCAGACAGGGCACCCGTCAGCGGGAACGCCAGGGCGACCGGGTTGGCGCGCCGCGACGGCGCATGCGGATCGGCCCCACCTGCCTGCAGGTAGGCGCCGAAGGCGGGCGCCATGCGTCTCAAGACCGCGTCCTTCCAGCGCGAGAAGGCAACCGGCGGGCCGCTGGCGGTAAGGACCAGGCCGCGGCCGAGCCCGGCCGGGGCGTAGCGCAGCGTCCGGGCCGTCACCGGTGCGGGGCTCACGTTGACGAGGGCGAAGGCGGCGTAGAGGCCGCTGTCGTCGTCGCTGGCCCAGGCGCGCAGGGCGAGCGGACCGGTCACGGCGGGTAGGGCCACCACCTCGGCTGCACCCGTTCCGAGGCTGCGGGCGGTGCCGTCTTGAAGCTCCAGCACGAGCTTGTGGATGACCGTGGTGCCGCTCCGTGCGGCGCGCACGCGCAGCAGCAGGCGCTCGCCCGCGGGCTCGAAGTGGAAGCCGCTGACGCTGAGGGCTTTGGCGGGCAGACGCACGTTCGTGACGCGGCCGGTGTCGGCCGGCCCGGGACCGAGCTGGAAGGCAAGCAACGCCTCCGCGCCGGGACCCGTCCAGCCGAAGGCGATGCCGGGCAGGAGCGACAGCTCGGTGTCAGCCGGGGCGCCCGCGGCCGCGCGCGTTCCCAGCGCGAGCGCGGCAGCGATCAGCAGGCCGGCCGCCATCTGCGGGCGGCGGCCGGCAGCCCTCGGCGGGCGCCGACACCGCCTTGCGGGGCGCCCACGTAAAGGGTCGGGCATGCGGTTCCTCCTTCCGGCGTCGGTGGAGGCGAGCGCGCCCCCACCGACGCCCACGGGTCGGCGCACCGCACCGGGAGGCTGGCGCGGCGCGTGCGTTCAGAGGCTGCCTGTGACGTACCCCAGCACCGTCGAGGTGTTCGTGTAGGGGCCCGAGCTGCTGTCGATGATCACGCGGCTGCCGTCGCTGTAGCCCTGGTACTGGTGGCCGTAGTAGGTGTCGCGCGCGGTGTAGTACTTGACGTAGAGCTTGCCGAAGGATGACGGCGGGATGGGGTAGCTGACCGAGGCCGTGGTGGTCATGCTGACCTCGCCGCCTACCGAGGCTCGTACGAAGCTGGCGAAGCCCCCCGAGAACTGCACGTCGCGCACCACCTTGCGGGTGTAGCTGAAGGTGCCCTGGATGTACGACTTGGACCAGTTGTCCACCATGGAGGCCAGGGTGGCGGGCGTATAGGAGGCGTAGTCGAGGGAGACGCGGTACGTCACCCAGTAGGGGCTGCCGACGGGGACGGGTGTGCCGCTGCTGCCGGTGCCGCCCCCGCCGCCGCCTCCGCCGTCGCTGCAGGTCGTGCAGGTGCCGCCGCTGACGCGGGCGAGCTCGCCGGGCGCGAGCGGCGTTCCAGCCAGGCGGAGCGCGGTGAGCCCGGGGTCCGCGGGCGCGTCTGCTGCCGAGCGAATCGTGGGCGCGGCGGGCACGGTGGCCGCGAGAGCAACCGCGAGCCCTGTCAGCACGGCCAGCCCGAGCAGCGTGAGGGCGGCGAGACGCGCCCGCCGGACGAGCACTGTGCGACCCAAGATCGTCATCGTGATCCCTCCCAAGGGGTCTAGGGGCGTGTGCGAGGGGCGGGTCAGGTCCTGGCGACACCTCCTTTCACGCCACTTGCGAGGGCCAGCAGGCTCGCGCCGACCAGCGCGAGGGTGCCGGGCCAGTCTCCCCACCGGAGGTATGGCGTCGGCGTGGCGACGAGCCTCGGCGTGGCCACGAGCACGGCAGATCCGCCGCGCAAGGTGCGCTGGAGCACGGCGCCGCGAGCGTCGACGACCGCACTGGGGCCGGCGTTCGAGGCGAACGCCAGCGGCCGCCCGGCCTCCACCGCCCGGAACCGCGCCACGCGCAGGTGCTGGCGGGGGGTTCCCAGGTAGCGCCCGAAGGCGTCGTTGGTGAGAACAACCAGGAGCTGCGCCCCGGCACGCGCGGCAGAGCGCGCAAGCGACGGGAAGGCGGCCTCGAAGCAGACCAGCGGCGCCACGCGCACCCCGCCGACGACGGCGAGGCCCGGCGAACGGCCGGCAACCAGCCCGTCCTCGGCGATCGGCGCCAGGCGGCGCTTGTCGTAGAGGTGGTGGAGCGCGCCTCCCTGCCAGGCGTAGACGGCGTTGGCGATGCCGTCGGGCAGGCGCGCGGGGGCGCCGACCAGCGCCGGCCCGAGGCCTGCCAGGAGCGGCTCCAACCCGGTCGGGCCGGCGACCGGCAGCGGGCCGGGCAGGGCCCCCTCCGGCCACACGGTGAGCGCAGGACCCGGCGGCAAAGGCGAGCGCCGGGCGTCCAGCAGGAAGCGCCGCAGCAGCGCCGCGCGCGCCTCGGGCAGCATCGCCGCGGCGGCGTAGGCGGCGTCCGGGAGGGCCTCCTGCACGATGCGCACGGCGGCCGTGGGCGAGTCGACGGCGTCGGCGGGGAGAGCGGCGAGCCACACCAGGCCGACAAGCGCCGCCACGCCCCACCCCGCCCGGCGCACGCGCTCGAGCAGCAGCAGCGCGACCATGGCGTTGCAGGCGAGCACGGCCAGGCCCGTGGCGGCGACCCCGCCGATGCGCGCGAGCTGCATGGTGGGCAGGCCCGCCTGGCTGTAGCCGACGGCGAACAGCGGCGTGGCGAAGCGCCCGAGCAGCCAGGCTTGCGCCGGAAGGGTTTCGGCGGCGAGCCACAACAGCGGGAACGCGGCCAGGAGCGTTCGCGCGCCGAAAGCTCGCCGCAGGCGCGCTGCCACTGCGCCGACGAGCGCGAACGGGAGCGAGGCGGCCACCGCGACGAGCGGCAGCGCCGCGGGCGCGAACGGCCCGATCGCCTCGTACACCACGAAGGCCGGCGCGAAGGCGGTGAGCGCCGTCAGCGCGGCTGCGCGGGGGGCGCCGGGCTCACGCCGCAAGGCTGCCATCAGTGGCACGAACGCCACCAGGGCGAGCCATCCGAGCCCCCAGGGCCGGCCGGCGAGCGTGAGCAGCAGGGCGCTCGCCGATGCGCAGGCGAGACGCGACACCACACCCTCGCCGCCGGGGCGACGCGGCCGCCGGCCGCCGCGCTCGGCGCAGCTGCGTGGCCTGGCGGCGCTTCGGCGTTGCCCAGGCGGCGCCGCTCGTCGACGCTTTGGGCGCGTGCGCCGCGCGGCAGGTGCGCGCTGACGGCCGCTGCGACTCACCTCGGGCTCCCGGCGGCGGCCTCGAACAGCAACACGCGTCCGCTCCAGGCGCGCCGGAAGCGCCCCGCTCGCTCCAGCACCAGGCCGACGGCCGGATCGGCGAGCAGCACGAAGCCGCGCGCCACGCGCCACACCGCGACGTAGTGACCGCCGCCGGCGCGAAGATGCGCGATGAAGGGGGTGGGCAGGCGCGCGAGCGTCTCGCGCGGCACCGCATACCAGCTGCCCGGCAACTCGAACGCCTCAGCCAGACGTGACATCTCGGCCAGGCTGGCGCCGCCCTCGCGGAGCCGCGCTTGCGCCAGCACAGCGGCCTCGCCGACGGGCCGGCCGCGCCAGGCCAACACCGTCGCGAGGGCCGCCGGGCCGCAGCTGCGGGGGGTCGACTGGGCGACGACGGCGGGCAGGGCGGCGGCGTTCAGGCCGAGTCGCAGGCGTGTCGGGCGTGACGCGTCGCGGCGCGACGCGGTGACCGGTGCCTGCTCCGGTCGCGCCGGCCGCAGCAGGTACGGCCGGGCGCGCCAGCTCATGCTGCGCATCACAGCGACGGCGCTCACCCCGGGCCCCGCCGCCAGGACGGCCACGACCAGCGCCAGCCTGGCGAACGCGGGACCCCGGGAGCGCGGGGCGCGACCGCGCGCCACGCTCCACCTCCTCTCCCGCGCTCAGGCTAGAGGTGCGGGAGAAGCGGCGTGCGGCGCGCTAGGCGGTGCTCGTTGGGAGGTAGGCGCCGGTCCCAGCGACGGATCCGGACGCGCGGAGCCAGGGGCCGGCACGCCGGCACGGGGCTCGCTGGCGGCGCCCCGTCGCGGCACCCGCGGATGAGGGCCCTGCCCGCCCCGGCAACGGGCCCCGCCTCTACGCGCAGGTGGACGGCCGAGGCGGGCCCAGCCGGTCCCGGCCGGCGCCGCGCTCAGCGGTTCCCGGCGGCGGCGCCCGCCCGCTCAGTCGTCGGCGGCCGCACCCGGCCCGGTGCGTTTGCCGCCGCCGAGAGCCGTCCGCCGGAACGGCGCCGCCGGGTTGAGGATGTCGCGGCACTGCGCGTTGGTGCAGCCCGGGCAGCGCAGCGGGTACTGCCGGGTGCATGCCTCGCCGGACGCCAGGTGGTCGCGGACGACCTCGGCGAGGGCGTCCTGGAACAGCGGCAGGCCGTTGAGCGCGGGCGCGCGCTTGAAGTTGTCGATGCCGACCTGGTGCGCCAGCTCGCCGTACTCGATGTCGAGCTCATGCAGCGTCTCGATGTGGTCGCTGGTGAAGGCGATGCCCACCACCAGGACGTTCTTGCGTCCCTTGGCGCCGAGGTCCTTCACCACCTGCTCGGTCGACGGCCCCAGCCACGGCACCGGCCCCACCGAGCTCTGGTACGAGATCAGGTACTCGTAGCCGTAGCTCAGGCGCGTCATCACCTCGTGCACGGTGGCGCCGATCTCGCCCGGGTAGGCGTCGCCGCGATTGATGACGCTCATCGGCAGCGAGTGCGCGCTGAACACGATCAGCACGTCCTCGCGCTCCTCCTGGCGGAACTGTCTCAGGCCGTCCTCCACCGTCTTGGTCATCGCCTCGATGAAGCGCGGGTGGGTCGGCCAGCGGTCGAGCACGCTCCACTCGAAGGCGTCCTGCAGCCCCAGACGCCGCGCCGCGCGCCACAGCTCGTTGAGCGAGGATCCCGTGGTGGAGCAGGAGAACTGCGGGTACTGGGTGAAGGCCACCGCCCGCGTCACGCCATCGGCCTTCATGGCGGTGAGGG
>CAYOXR010000488.1:0-1952 GCA_964407955.1 uncultured bacterium
GCCACCACCTGCACGGTGTAGGCGATGCTCTGCGCCACGGCCGCCGCTCCGCATGTCATGAGCGCCACCGTCAACGCGACGCGCAGGCCGCGGCCCACTAGAAGTCCTTCCGCTCGAACAGGACGACCGCTGCCGCCGCGAAGGCGGCGGCGTAAAGGGCAATGAGCGCCACCACCCAGCCCAGGTTGCCAACCGGCTTGGCGTAGGCGTTGAGCTGCGTGGTGAGGAGGTACGGATCGAGTGCCGGGAACACCACCAGCAACTTCATGAAGATCAGCACCGACAGGGTCGCCAAAGCGCCGCCCGCGGCGTTCATGAACACCACGGTGAACAGCAGGGCGAGAAGCGCCACCGGTACCAGGCTGTACCCGGCCACCAGGTAGGCGCGCGCCACCTCCCCGAAGGCCTGGCCGGCCGACATGGTGCCCTGCCCCAGCAGCCCCGACTGTCCGAGCCCGGTCCCCCCCACGAACGAGCCATACCCGTAGGGGGCGCCCGCCAGCAAGGACACCAGACCGAACACGGCCAGGATGACGAACGGATAGAGCGTCACCACCATCAGCTTCGACAGCAGCCACTGGGAACGCGACACCGGCCGCAGCAGCACCGTCTGAAGCGTGCCGTTGGCGATCTCGATGCCGAGCAGCTCGGCGGCGCTGATGGCCACCAGCAAGGGCAGGAGGAACTGCATGCTCGACAGGAGACTGAGGGCCGGAACCTGATAGGCGGAGACCAGGTACAGACCGTAGACCTTGTAGATGCCCGGAGCGTAGGCCCACAGCAACGGGAACAGTATCAGCAGGATCAGCGAGAAGCGCACGCTGCCGAGGCGCGCGACCTTCCCAGCCTCCATCGCCAGCAGGCTCCTCACGGCGCGCCTCCACCCTGCGCCGGCGGGACGGGTTCATCGGCGATCCGGTCCGTAGCGCCGCCGTGTGTCGGCCGCTCGCTCGCGATGCGTTCACGGTAGTAGCCGCGCAGGTCGAAGATGTCGCGGGTGAGCTCGAACACCCGCAACCCCGCCTCGGCAAGCAGGCCCGTCACGCGCCCCACGGCCTCTGCTTCCGACGGGATGAAGACTACGTCCGGACCCCGCACGGCCGCATGCCGGACCCACGGTTGGGTCTCCAGCAGCGCTCGCGCACGGTGCGGCTCCTCGACCACCACGCGGTAGCGCTCCCGCCGGTCGAGCAGGTTCACTTCGTCGATGAGCCGACCCTCCTCCAGGATCGCCACCCGCGTGCAGTAGGCAACGACCTCATCGAGATGATGGGTGGACAGAAGCACCGCCGTCCCGCCGGCGGCGGCGTCGCGCAACACCGCGTGCACCAAGTGCAGGCTGAGCGGGTCCATGCCGCTCGCGGGCTCGTCGAGGATCAGCACCTCGGGCCGCATCAGCATGGCCGCGGCCACACCCAGGCGCTGGCGCATGCCGAGGCTGTACACGCCTACCCGGCGCTCGGCGGCGTTGCCGAGCTCCATCATGTCCAGGACCTCCTGGATGCGCTGCTCGGGCACCCCGCCGGCCAGGCGGCCGTGCAACCGCAGGTTGCCGCGCCCACTCAGGTACGGGTAGAAGGCGGCCGGCGCCTCCACCACCGCCCCGAGCCTGCGTCGCACCCCCGGCTCGTGATGGGGGTCCACCCCCAGCATGCGCACGGTCCCCTCGCTCGGGAACGCCAGTCCGGCTACCAGACGGATGACCGTCGTCTTACCCGCGCCGTTCGGCCCCACCAGGGCGTAGACCTCCCCGGGATTGACCGTGAAGCTGAGGTTCTGGACGACGGGTCTGTGGCCGTAGCGTTTGGTCAAACGATCGACTTCGATCGATGGCGTCGGCATCGCACTCCTCGGCGAAAGTCTACGGGTGGACGAGGGCGGGCACGATTACATTCTTCATCCGCCCGGTCCTCACGCCGTCCCCGCCCCGTCCACGGTCATGCCCCCGTAGC
>CAYOXR010000489.1:0-3391 GCA_964407955.1 uncultured bacterium
CCATGCCGAGGAGCATGTAGACCGCACCCTGGACCAGCAGGTTGATGAGGTTGCCGGGCGAGAGAAACTTCGCGTTCAACGACTGGAAGATGATGCCGATCAGGACGACGCCGAGTAGGACCGGGAGCACGCCGCTCTGACCCGACCGGACCTGCGACCACAAGCGCCCGACGTAGCCGGCGAGCGTCCTTGGTTCGATCTCGGCCGGACCGGCCGCGGCCGGTTCCTGCGTTCCCCCGGCCGAGCCGTTCTCGCCCGCGGGCTCCCGCTCGGGTGCCTCCATGTCCCGCTCGTCGTCCCTGTCGTCCTGTGTCGTCACCGTATCAGCCCTTCTCGCTGCTGGCGTTCGCGGCGGAGCCCCCGTTGCCGCCGGAGTAGCGACCGGTGGTCATCAGCTCTACCGCCCGCTGCGTATCGAACTCGGAGGCCGGCCCGGTCGCCACCATCTCACCGAGACGGAGGACTGCCAGGCGGTCGGCTACCTCGAACACATCGTTGAGATTGTGCGAGATCATGATCACGGCGAGGCCCCGATCCGCCAGGCGGCGGACCAGGTCGAGGACCTGTCGGGTCTGCTCCACGCCCAGTGCCGCGGTCGGCTCGTCGAGGATCACCAGCTTGGAGTTCCACATCACGGCTTTCGCCACGGCCACGGACTGACGCTGTCCGCCCGAGAGGTTCTCGACCACGAGCCGCACCGAACGGACGGTGCGAACGTGCAGATTGGCGAGCGTCTCCCTGGCGGCCCGTTCCATGCTCTGCTCGTCTAGGAGGCCACGGTTCACGCGCTCGCGACCCAGGAACATGTTCTGCACGACGTCCAGGTTGTCGCACAGCGCCAGGTCCTGATACACCACCTCGATGCCGAGGGCGGCAGCATCGCGTGGGGCGCGGATATGTACGCGTTGCCCTTCGAAAAACATCTCGCCGGCGTCGGGCTCGTGGATCCCCGCGATGCACTTCACCAGGACCGATTTGCCGGCACCGTTGTCGCCGACCAGCGCGGTGACCTGGGCGGTGGGCACGTCCAGATCGACGCCCGCGAGTGCCTGAACGGCCCCGAAGTGCTTCTCGATGCCCCGCACGCGTAGGAGCGGCTCGGCCGCGGCAGAGCCGGGCCGAGCCGTTTGAGTCGTCACGTCGGGCCTAGTACGAGATGCCCGCAGCAGTGCATTGACTGGCGTGTCCTGCGCAGAGCTTGGACGCGTTGACGAAGTTGTCCTTCACGACCGTGGCTGCCATATTCTTCGTGGTCACCCAGATCGGTGTGAGTAGTACGGAGGGAACGTCCGTGTTGGCCTTCGAGTCCTTGGTCGCACCGTTGACCAGCGCCTGGGGCGGCGTCATGCCGGCCCGCAGGTAGAGGGCCAGCGCGGCCGCGCCCTGCGCCTCGAGGTAGATGGGCTTGTAGACCGTCCCGCACTGATAGCCGCTGAGGATGTTCTGCAACCCCGTGAGGGTGGCGTCCTGACCGGTGGTCGGGAACGTCTTGGGGGGCACGTTCAGGGACTTGAGGTAGGAGATCACGGCGTTGGCGTTGTCGTCGTTCGGGGTCACCACGGCGTTGATGCTCTGGTGCGCGGTGTACTGCTGCTCGAACGTGGTCCGGGCCGTCGCCGGATCCCACGTGCCGGCGGGTTCGCCCGCCTTGGTGAACTCACCCGTGGCGAAGTACGGCTCCAGCACGGTGTCGTAACCCTGGGCGAAGAGCGTGGCGTTGTTGTCCGTGGGGGCGCCACGCATGACCAGGATGTCGGGGTTCTGAACGTTCCACTCGGACAGGCAGTTGACCATGCCCAAGCCGATGAGGTAACCGACGTTGACGTTGTTGAAGCTCACATAGTAGTCGCGGCTGCCACCGAGGGTCAGACGGTCGTAATCGATCACCGGCACGCCGCGCGCTTTGGCGTAGGACTCGATGGACGCGCCCACGCCCGACGAGATGGGGTCCATCACCAGCACGGTGGCGCCGTTGGCGATGTCGGACTGCGCCTGGGTCAACTCGGTCGACTCACTGCCCTGGGCGTTGGTGATGATGAACTGGTCGCTGGTGAGCCCCGCAGCCTCGAACGCCTGCTTGAGGTAGGGCGCGTCGAACGACGTGTAGCGCGCTGACGTCGTCGTCTCGGGCAACAACACGCCGATCTTGCCCTTGCCCTGCGAGGCGATCTGCTGGAGCTGCTTCATGGCCGAAAAGTCAGCCGTGAACGAGTGGACGGTCAAACCCTGCGCGAGACCCGTTCCCCACAGTCCCAATAGCACCACGGCAGCAACGATGGCGGCCGTCCTGAACGAACGAACCTTGGCGGATACGGACATAGTGACCTACCTTCCCCCTGCTTGCATTCTTTCGTCCTTCGCCCCGCGTGGCGGTTCGCCGCCCGTTCGAACAGGGCTCGTTCCCATCGGGGCGGCAGGGAACGCCCAAGACGCCGCTCCACGACGTGAGACATTCCACGCTAGCGCCTGGAGGGGAGGGCGTCAAGGAGCAGACGGCCTGCGATGCCCGTCTCCTGGGCGTTGAGCGCTGCGTCAGCCCTTGCGGCTCTTGCCGGCCGAAGCCTCACGACTGCCGTACGTGCCTGAGGATCGGCGTCCACGACGACGGCTCCGTTTGCCAGCGGGCCTCGCGGAAGGCCTGGGGGCAGGCGCCGGTGCGGTGGCCAAAGGCGCGCCCCTGCCATCCGCGCGCTCCTCGAAGCCCGCCACCTGCACCCGCTGGAGCTTCCGTCCGAGCCGGCGCTCGATGTCGTGCACCATGGCGTTGTCGTCCGGCGTGACGAACGTGAGCGCCCGGCCGTTGCGCTCGGCGCGGCCGGTGCGGCCGATACGGTGGATGTAGGCCTCGACGGTGTCGGGCATGTCGTAGTTGATGACGTGGGAGACACGCAGAACGTCGATGCCGCGGGCAGCGATGTCGGTCGCCACGAGGATGCGGTAGGTGCCGTCGCGGAAGCCGTCGAGCGCCTGCTGACGCCTGTTCTGCGAGAGGTTTCCCTGGATGACCGCCACGAAGTGGTCCTCGCGTTCGAGCTGGGCCGCCAACTTCTTGGCACCGTGCTTGGTGCGCGTGAACACGAGTGCCGAGCGCGGGTCGTGCTCACGGAGAACCTGCTTGAGCAGCGCCGTCTTGTCCTTGCGCTCGACGGGGTAGAGCGCCTGCTCGACGGTGGCGGCGGGCTCGCGGCGCCCCACTTCGACGGCGACCGGATCGCTCAGCACGTCGCGGACCAGGCTACGCAGGTCGTCGGGCATGGTGGCCGAGAACAGCATGCGCTGTGCGCCGGCGGGCACGCGTGCCAGGATGCGCCGAACATCGGGCAAGAAGCCCATGTCGAGCATGTGGTCGGCCTCGTCCAGCACCAGCACCTCGAGTGCGCTGAGGTCGATG
>CAYOXR010000490.1:0-5429 GCA_964407955.1 uncultured bacterium
CGCCGTTGCCGGTCGGCAGCTTCTGCTTCACCAGGTCGGCCTGGATGCTCACGCCCAGGTGGTTGGCCTGGGCGCTCACGTCGGCAGCGGTGTGGTAGTCGGTGTCGCCCTTCTTGAAGGCCTCGTTGCGGGTGTAGCACCACAGCACCGTGGCCATGCCGAGGCGGTGCGCTTCCTCGAACGCCTCGGCGACCTCCACGAGCTGCCGGTCCGATTCCGGGCTGCCGAAGTAGACGGTGGCGCCCACCGCCACCGCTCCCATGTTCCACGCCTCCTCGACGGTGCCGAACAGCACCTGGTCATAGTGGTTGGGGTAGGTCATGAGCTCGTTGTGGTTGATCTTCACGATGAACGGGATGCGGTGGGCGAAGCGCCGCGCCACCGCCCCCAGCACGCCGAAGCTCGACGCCACGGCGTTGCAGCCCCCCTGCACCGCCAGCTCGACGATGTTGGCAGGGTCGAAGTAGTCGGGGTTCGGCGCGAAGGACGCGCCGGCGGTGTGCTCGATCCCCTGGTCGACCGGGAGGATCGACAGATAGCCGGTGCCTCCCAGGCGACCGTGCGTGTAGAGCTGCTGCAGGCTGCGCAGCACCTGCGGGCTGCGGTCGGAGTCGCGAAAGGCGCGATCCACGAAGTCAGGGCCTGGGAGGGTGAGGCGTTCCTTTGCGATCCCGGTGGCACGGTAGTTGAGCAGGGCCTCGGCGTCGTCACCGAGGCGCTCGAGAAAGTCCATCGCCATTCGCGGCTCCTTTCTGCACGGCGGCGCCTGACGCGGGCTCCGCCCGCCAGCCGCGCAGGCGTGGTCCGTCGCACGTGCCTCAACGGCAGGGCACACACCACCCGGCGGCCGCTAGACACCTAGTCGGCCGCCGGGGCTCGTAAGGCGGGTCGGAGAGCGTCATCTCTGACGCGGCCCTCCGGCCTGCCCTATGGGAAAACCATCATAGCCTGCCGGACCCGCTCCAGGCAGGGACGAGTGTCCTGTTCGCGCAGGGGACGGGCGTGCGCGCGATTCCCTGGAACAATCTAGCCATGTCCAGTCTGCAAGCGGTCTTCCCCATCTACGGCGCCGGCGCGCGCGCCCTGCTCGCCGCCGGCGTCCTAGCGGCGTTCGTGGTCGCGAACGCGATCCTCCAGGCGATCCTTGGCCGGACCCTCCGCGGTCGCCAGGTCCACGCCGGGTTGCGTGTCCTGGCCCGGCAAGGGTTGCGCGTGACGCTCTGGCTGGCCGGTCTCGCCTCGGCGCTCGGCACCCTCGGCATCAACATCTCGGCGCTGATCGCCGGCCTGGGCCTGGGTGGCTTCGCGCTCGGCTTCGCCTTGCGCGACATCCTCGCCAACCTCGTGGCGGGCGTACTCATCCTGGTCTACCGGCCCTTCCAGGAGGGCGACGCCATCGCCGTCGCCGGCCAGAGCGGCACCGTGTCGGCCATCGACCTGCGCTACACGGAGCTCGCCGCAGACGGCAAGCGCGTCCTGGTGCCGAACCAGACGATCTTCACGAGCGCCGTCGTGGTGGACTCACCGACGGCCGCCGCCGCGGCCTCGCCCGCGCCACCGTCGTGAGCACAGCCCACCCGCGCCCCGGCCACCGCCGCGGTGAGCGGGCCAGGTGCGTCCCGGAGGCAACCCGCGGTGCGCTAGCATGGCCGGACCGATCGATCGCCGCGGGCCGGCACGCCGGCCTGCGAGGGAGGGGTGGTCCCGTTGGAGTCGGTGTGGGCAACGTTCCTGTGGGCCGTCGGCGGCGGCCTGGCGGCCGAAGCGCTGCGCTGGTGGCGCCTGGTACAGAATCAGCGCTCCGGCGCCACGCTCAACCTCCCTGCCTACGTGCGCAGCCCTTTCTACTGGGCGCTGACGCTGCTCGTCGTGTTGGCGGGCGGCATGCTCGCCGTGGCCTACGCCGCCTCGGGTGAGGCGCTCGGCCCCATCCTGGCGGTGAACATCGGGGCGAGCGCGCCGCTGATCATCCAGGGCCTCGCCGCCAGCACGCCGGCACCGTCCGGGGTGCGCCCCCTGGAGGCCGCCCGACCCTCGCCGCGGAACTTCCTCAGCGGCCGCTGACCCGCCCGCACGGCGCCGAGCCTGCCGACGAAGCGCTTCACGCGTCGTTGGCGTCGCTGGCGTCCTCATCACCGATCCAGCCGGCCAGGGTCCGCCAGGCCTGCCGCAGCGCCTCGGCATCGAGCGCCGCGATCCCCGCGTCGACCAGCCGCATCACGTCGAGATTGCCGCCGGTCTCGCCGGCGAACGGGCTCCCACCGATCCCGTGCAGGGCCGCGTCCAAACCATCTGCCCCGGCGTCGAGGGCGGCCCGGGCATTGTCGAGTCCGTGCCCGCCATCGTGGAGGTGTACGCGCAGGAGCGCGTCCGGCCAGGCCGCGCGCGCACGCTCGACGAGGGCCGCGACGTCATCCGGTCGTGCGCCGCCGGTGGTGTCCGCCAGGCCGATGTCGCGCACGCCCAGGGCGTAGAAGCGCTCGCCCCAGCGAAGCACGCGCGCCGCGGGTGTGGGGCCCTCGAAGGTGCAGTGCCAGGCATTGGCGAAGCCGATGCCGACGTGCGCGCCATCGGCGCGGGCGCGCTCGAGAACGACCTCGAAGGCGGCCATGGTCTCTTCCTGGCTCCGCCCCGAGTTCTTGCGATGGTAGCTGGGCGAGAGCGCCAGCACCAGCTCCAGTCGGTCGGCCCCGACCTCGTGCGCGCGCTCGTAGCCCCTGAGGTTGGCGACCAGGGCGTCGCGCTGTCCCTCGCGGCCGTCCAGGCGGCGCCACAGGCTCTCGGCGTCGGCCAGCTGCGGCACGCGCTTCGGAGAGACGAACGAGGTGACCTGGAACGCCTTCAGCCCGGCCGCCAGCAGCAGGTCGTAGAGCGCGGCCTTGCGCTCGGTCGAGAGCGTGACCGGCAGGATCTGCAGGCCATCGCGGAGCGTCACGTCGCGGATCAGCACGGATCCGGCCCGAGCGACACCACGCCGCGCTCGACGAGGCCGTCGATCGCCTCACGGTCCAGAGCCAAGCGGTCTCGCAGGACCTCCGCCGTGTGGGCTCCGAGGGGTGGCCCCGCCCAGCGGACCCCTCCAGGCGTGGCCGTCAACCTCGGGACGACGCCCTGCATGAGCACCGGGCCGTCCGGGCCGGGCACCTCCAGCACGGTGCCGCGCTCCCGGAAGTGGGGATCGTTCGCCACCTCGCGGGCCGTGTTGACGGGACCGGCAGGAACCCCGGCGTCCGCCAGCCGGGCGAGTATGTCCGCCAGCGGGCGCTCGGCGGTCCAGACCGCGATGTGCTCGTCCAGCGCCTGCTGATGCCTGCCCCGCGCGTCGTGATCTCGATAGCGCTCGTCTTCTCGCAGCTCGGGCTCACCCATCGCCTCGCACAGGCGGCCGAAGGGTCCATCGGCATTGGCCCCGATGACGACCCAGGAGCCGTCGGCCGTCGGGTAGAGGTTCGATGGGGCGATGCCGGGCAAGGTGTTCCCGGAGCGGGTGCGCACCGCGCCCGACGCGCCGTACTCGCTGAGCACGCTCTCCAGCACGGCGACCACGGCATCGGTCAAGCCGGTGTCGACCAGCTGACCCTGCCCGCTCCGCTCGCGATGGCGCAGTGCCGCCAGGATCCCGAACGCCGTGTAGAGCCCGGCCAGGGTGTCGCCGATGGCCAGGCCCACCCGGACCGGCGCCCGGTCCGGCTCGCCGGTCAGGAACCGGAGACCCCCCATCGCCTCGGCGACGCCGCCGAAGCCGGCGCGCTCGTGATAGGGCCCGGTCTGACCGAAGCCGGAGATCCTCGCGATGATCAATGCGGGGTTCTCTCGGCGCAGCGCTTCCGGCTCGAGCCCCAGGCGCTCGAGCGTGCCGGGACGGAAGTTCTCCAGAACCACGTCCGAGGCCAGCGCCAGGCGCCGCACCAGCGCCCGGCCCTCCTCGGTCTTGAGGTCGACGGCGACGCTTCGCTTGTTGCGCCCGATCACGGGCCACCACATCGGCGGCCCGTCTCCGGTGTTCACGCCCCAGTTCCGCATCGCGTCACCCACACCGGGGCGTTCGACCTTCACGACGTCGGCACCGTGGTCGGCCAGCACCTGCCCGCAGTACGGACCGGATATGAACTGGCCCAGCTCCAGCACGTGCACGCCCGCCAGCGCGCTCACGACGCCATGCCCCCCGCCACCAGCTTGAGCCCTGGCCCCAGCCGTTCGAGGCTCTCCTGCAGGTGGCGCCTGGTTCGTTCGAGGTGGTCTGCCATGAGCCGCGCCGCCTCCTCGCCACGCCCTTCCTTCACCAGCCGCACGATCCGCTCGTGCTCGCGGTCGCCCCGGGCCAGCGCCGCCGGCTCGACCAGCTCCAGGTAGCGGGCCCGCGTCACGCGGGGCAGCAGCGCCTCCAACTCCTCGACCAGGAAGCGGTTGCCACCGGCGCGCGCCAGCGCCAGGTGCAGGCGGGCCGTCGCCGCCAGCCTCTGCTCCGACGGCATTTCCTCGCGCAGGCGCGCGAGCGCCGCCTCGGTAGCGCCCATCCGAGCGGCGTCGGCGCGGGACGCGGCCCAGCGCACGGCGGCCGTTTCCAGCAGCGTGCGGAGCGCGAACAGCTCGTCGATCTCCGCGACATCGATGGGCGCGACCTGGTAGCTGCGTGCTCCCCGCACGACCAGTCCCTCCTGGGCGAGTCGCGCCAGCGCCTGGCGCACCGGGCTGCGCGACACCCCGAGCAGCCTCTCCAGCCGACGCTCGGGAAGGCTCTCTCCCGGCCTCAGCGACAGCGACAGCACGAGCTGCCTCAGCTCTCGCGTGGCGTGCTCGGCGCGGCCGGACGCCGGGCCGGCGGCGTCGGGCACGCCGACCTGCGTGACGTGGTCCATGCGATCACTGTAACCCGCCGGTATACCGCATTGGTATACCGATCTTCCGCACGCGCCGGCGCCCTCCACATCGTCAAACGATGATCCCCGCCTCCCGGCGGGGATCATCACCGCGCGCGCTCGGGCCAGTCGGCTCGCGACCCGCCGTGCGCGCCCTGTGAAGCGATTACTTCAGGTACGGCTCCAGCGCCTTGGCGCCGATCTCCAGCATCACCTTGGCATTGCCGGCGGTGTCGACCTTGACGGCCTCGAAGCCGGCGGTGACGTTGCCGTACTGGTTGAAGTCGACAGGGCCGCTAGCACCTTCGTAGTTGACGGCCTGGCCGGACTTGAGCAGCGCCGAGCAATCGGCGAAGGTGGTGCAGACGGTTCCCGGAGGGCTGGCCACGTCGTGCATGGCCTGGAACACCTTACTCCCCGAGGTGGTGCCGGCCTTCTGCCACGCCAGCGCCAGCACGTTCATGGCGTCGTAGCCGTAGTTCGCCAGCTCAACGGGCTTTCCGCCGTACTTCTTCTGGTAGGCGCTGTTGAACGCGCCCGCGCCGCTGCCGCCACTGGAGCTCCCCTGGA
>CAYOXR010000491.1:0-16973 GCA_964407955.1 uncultured bacterium
GATATAGAGGTCGGGGGTGACCGTCTTGCCGGTCTGCCCGACCTGCTCGGCGTACGGCCGCCAGCCCGCGTCGACGACGGCCCGAGTTGCGCCCACGCCCGCACCGAGGGCCTCCGCCAGCGGCTCCACCAGGCGAACGAAACCGTCCGCGTCCCCAACGCCTCGCCCGCCGCTGACCACGATCTTTGCGTCCTCCAGGGCCACGCGGCCGCCTTTTGCGCTCCGCCGGTCGCTGGTCCGAACCCGCCCATCCTCCGGGCGGAGCGACACGGGGGCGTCCTCAACGCTGCCGGTCGACGCGGCGGGATCGGCGGCCGGAAAGGCGTTGGGCTTCACGCTGATCACGACCGGCAGCGAGTCGGTGCGCACCGTTTCCGTCACCCGGCTGAGATAGCTGAAGCGACGAGCCGTCACGGCACCGCCTTCGGCGCCGAGCCATGTCACCTCGTCGAGGAGCGCTGCCCCCAGGCGCACCGCCAACCGCGGCGCGAGGCTCTGACCAGAACGCGTGGCGGCAACGAGCACCGCTTGGACACGAGTTCGCTCAACCAGGGCGTGGATGGCGCTTGCGAATGGCTCGGCGCGGAAGGGCTCGAGCTCTGTCGATCTGAGTTGGAACACGGTCGGCACATAGCGGGCAAGGTCTTCGGCCGTGGCGCTCGGCTCGGCACCCAGCACCGCGGCAGCCACCGGCTGTGCGAACGCCTCGCCCAGGCCGCGGGCGGCACCCACTAGCTCGAGGTCCGACTTACCGGCACCACCTTGACCAGCTCTGCTGACGATCAGCAGCATGAGCGCACTCCCGCCCGCCGACGCGGCCTCACGACAGCACCTTGGCCTCGTCGGCCAGCAGGCGCGCAAGCTCGCGCGCGGCTTCCTCGGGCGCGCCTTCGACGATCTGGCCGAGCCGCTCACGGGCCTGGATCTCCTGCCTGACGGTGATCGTCTTGGAAACGGGCGCCCCGAACTCGCCGACACCGAGCCTGCCGACCTCCTTGCGCTTCGACTTCATGATGTTCGCCAGCGTGGGATAGCGGGGCTCGTTGAGTCCCTGCTGGGTGGTCACGACTGCCGGTAGCGGCACCTCCAGCGCCTCGCTGCCGTCATCGGTGTCGTGCCGTGTCTTCAGCGTCCCGTCCGCGATCGTGAGCTCGGTCGTCCAGTCGCTGTTCGGCCAACCCAGCACCTCGGCCACGGCCCCACCCAGCGCAGCGCTGTCCCAGTCGGCCTGCTTGCCACCGAGCAGGATCAGATCGGCCTCCTCATCGCGGGCAACGGCGGCCAGCACGCGCGCCTGCGCGATGGGGTCGAGCGCCTCGTCGGCCTCGATATGCACCGCGCGGTCCGCGCCCATCGCCAGGGCGGTACGCAGCGCATCCTCGAACCGCTCAGGCCCGAGAGCCACGGCCACCACTTCCTCGACATCGACGCCGCGTTCGCGTATCCGGAGCGCCTCCTCGACGCCGTACTCGTCCATGCCGTCGATGACGAAGGTCGCCCTGTCGAGGTCGACGGAGCCGTCATGCGTCGAAACCTCCGCCTCGGCGTCGGGAACCTGCCTCAATATGGTCAGGATCTTCACGCTCTCCTCCAGGAATGCTGTCACGCCTAAACTCGAGCGGTCCGGCGATCAGGCGGGCCCGGTCACGGACCGGTCGAAATCCCAGGCTGCCCCCGACGGCCCGCTTCGCCGCGCCCAAACGACTCAGCCGTACTTCACCTTCAACTGCTCCTCCGTCAAGTAGCGGGACTCCAAGTCACGGATGAACTCGAAACCCATGATCTCGTTCAGCTCATCGAACGAAACGGCGAGATCGGGACGATCCACCGCTTCCCCCGTCTCAAGCGATTCTTTGAACACCGCAACTGCATTCAGCATTCCGCGAAGCGCCGCTGCCGACAGCATGCGGGGGACGGAAACCGCCGCGAAGCCGATCTCCTCGAGCTGTCGCACGCTCAGCAGAGGCGTCGTCGGACGTTTGCGGATGCCGAACCCCATGTTCACAGCCATTGGGGCCTGGACTTCCTTGACGACCCGTTCCATGTCCTTCACGTTCAGCAGGGCGTCCGCGAAGATGAGGTCCGCTCCTGCTTCCGCGTACTGATTGGCCCTGCGGATCGCCTCTTCGATGCCCAAGGGGCCCGCCGCATCCGTCCTGGCCTTGATGACGAAGTCGGGGTCGCGCCGGGCATCCACCGCAGCCCGAATCTTCTGCACGCCTTCCTCGGCATCGATCACTTCCTTGCCCGCCATGTGCCCGCAGCGTTTGGGCCAGACCTGGTCCTCGATCATGACTCCTGCCACACCGGCATCCTCGAAGGCTCGCACCGTGAAGTGGACATTGACCGCGTTCCCGTACCCGGTGTCGCCGTCGGCGAGGAGCGGTAGCTCCGTGCAGGACGCAATCAGGTGCGATGCGTCCACGTTCTCCTTGAGCCCCATGATTCCGACGTCGGGTTGGCCCAAGTGGGATTCCGACAGACCGGCGCCGCTGAGCATGGCAGCCTCGAATCCCATGCGTTCGGTTAGCCGTGCGCTGAACCCGTCGTAGACGCCCGGCATGACCAGGATCCTCGGCCCCGCAATCAGTTCCCGCAAACGGTGACTCTTCGTCGTCATTTTCGTTCCCCTCCTGACATCAGGTCTTCTGGCGTCGGCGGTGTACTCCGCACTGTTCGGACGGCAAGCATGAACACGGGAACGCCCACGGATGCGCCAGGCTGCGCCCGCTGCAGCGCCATGCTCTCAAGGCGCCGTGGGTTGGACGCCCGGGCCCAGCCAATCCCGCATGGAGGTCTGCTCTTCCAGGTTTTCCACGAACGACCGAAGGCCCTCGACCGCCTCAACGGGCAATGTGCGCGAGGCAAGCCCTTCGAACTTGCCGTCCAGTTCTTCGCGGCTCAGCGGGACGGAAGGGTCCCCCGGCGGGCGCAGGCAGTGGGATGACGAGGACGTTCCGTCCGGCCACTCCACGGTTACCCTGGTGGCGCGGTCATCGGGGTAACCGCCGATGTCATCCAGCACGCGGATGTGCACCCGGTCGCGCAGCGCGCCAACGGCCGGCTGGTGGATCGCCTCTTCCTTGAACGCCTCGATGCCCGCGCTTCCCGTGGCCAAAGCGACGGCCACAGCGTGGGGCAGGGAGAACTTCGCGGAGAGCGGATTGTGCGGCTGGCGCCCATCGAGTCCGGCGGCGTCGGCGTGCGTTTCCACCACGATGCGGCTGGGATACTTCAGCTCGTCGGACTTCCAACGGCTCTGCTCGTCCTCGCGCAGGGAAAGCGCCGCGCCGACGGCGGCGTGGAGATGCCGGCAGCAGGCGAACGGCTTGTGGTAACCGTACGTCACGGCGTATTCGCTCCCCAGCGAGTGAGTCAGTTCTTCTGGACGGGGTTCGGCACCAAGCGCGCGCTCGAACGCCTCTTCCAGCGTTGCTTCGCTTCCTGCAACCCCTCGCAGGGCGTTCCATGCCGCTTGAATCCCGAGACGAGCACCGGCACCTGCCCACACGTTGCGCACCAACGCGCCTTCCATGGCCTGGCGGTAGGGCGCAACGAGCGCGACCGCGGCGGCGGCTCGGACAGCCTCCGTGAACGTCTTGGCGTCGAAGCCCATGATCTTCGACGCGGCGGCGGCAGCACCGATGGGAGAGAACACACCGTGAACGTGAGCGACCTGGCGAGGCAGCCGCCACGCCCTGGCCACCCGCGTCACGACCTCATAGGCTGTGACTAACGCCAGCAAGGCCTCCGCTCCCGACAGGTCCCGGTCCTGAGCCAACGCAAAGGCGGCCGGGACCGTGTACAGGCCCGCGTGGCAGCCGCGCACCCGGTATCCCTCGTCCAGCTCCAGCCAGCAGCCGGCCATGCCATGCACTTCCGCCGCGGACAACGGATCTGCATACTGCAGCGGTACGCCGAAGACCGCTGAGGATCCCGGGCCGGCGCATCTCAGTCGGTCCTCCCTGAGGGCCGCCATCCGGGGTTCTGCACTGCCGCCCAGGATCGCTCCGAGATCGTCCAACAGGACGTCCCTGGCGGCTTGACGAACGTCGGCATCCAACTCCTCGAAGGAGACCGAGCTGGCCCATTCGCACAACTCAACCAATGGATCCATGATGCTGCTCACCTCCATAGCCTTCAGGCCTGCCCTGCGGCCTCCAAGGTCGCCGCGACGTGATCCGGTGCCGGCAGCCACTTGCCGTAGGCCAGCGGCAGCCGAATGACCGCAACCGCCGCGGCGCCGATCCAAACCCAGGTGAAACCGCCCGTAGCATGGAAGAAGATGGCAAACCCTTCCAGTGTGGCGATGGACAGCACCTGGCCCACGGTGCTCATGAGGCTCAGCATGGTGGCGGAATCGCGAGACCACAGGGCGTTGGCGTACGTGATGCAGCCAAGCGTCGCGAATCCATGAGCAGCCCCGAACAGGGCTTCTGCTGCCCACACGCCGCCGGTATGCGCCATGGCGGGCCACCTGGACACTGCCCACAGACCCGCGAGCGCCAGCGGCAGCAGAATGGTCCCCCATCTCACCACAAGCAGGTTCCCGCCGCGGAGCCTGTCAGAGAGAAATCCGGCCATATAGCCGCCGGCCATCTGTGAAACCAGCTGCACCATGATCACCTCTCCGACCGACACCTTGCTCAGGCCCAATCCCACCTCGAGGAAGGAAGGGATCCAACCCACGCTGCCGTTGACCAGTGCCAGCGCGAGCGCACCGACCGCGACATAGACGGATACGACGGTCAAGGGCGAGCGGTCGGCGCGTGAGATTTCCGCTACGGGCGCAGCTCTTGCGGACGGCCTCGTGTCCTTGGCCAATAGTCCAAGAAGAAGCAGCGCCGGCAGCAGCGAAAGCGCGACGATGATGAGATAGAGCCTGCTGGGGCTGAACATGGTCGACAGAATCGGGTCGAGGCTGAGCGTGACCAGCATGGACGCGGGCACGGCCGTTCCCACTACACCGGTGATCCGCCCCCGCACGTGACCAGACGAGTAACGCTGGACGGCCTTGTACACCGGTGCGTATAGAAAGGTCGCCGCGCATCCTCCCAGGAACCGGAACACGAGCCCCATGGTCCAGCCGGGACTGAAGGCGAACGCTGCCAGAAAGGCACCTTCTGCAAGCGCACCCAGGACGATCAGCAGGACGGGCGAACGCCTGTCCGCCAACCACCCGGCCGGCAGCTGAAAGAGTGCATAGCCGACATAGAACACGGTCAGGGAGAGGGACGCTGTCGCAAGGTCGACGCCGAACCGGTGGCCGATCTCCGGGTAGAACGGCGTAACCACTGTCCTACCCGCGAACGCCAGGAACCGGGCCAGGAACAGACCTGCAACGGCGACAGACAGTCCGCGGGCCGCCAGACCGGCGTAGCGGCTCACGAGACGGTGGACCGAGACCCCGCGGCGGCCCGCAGTTCCCCGCCCAACTCGGCCACGTCGGGCAGTGAATCCACTGAAAGGACGCGGTCTGCGAAGCTTCGTGCCCATCCGGCCTCCACGACCGACGCGGCATTGTCCACGAACTTGGTGATCACGTCCAGATCCGCAAGCGGCCGATCCGGCCCGCCCAGGTGATGCGGCACCGACACCTTCGCGGACCGTCCGTCGTTCAGCACGATCTCCAGCTCACCCGCCAGATTGCGTGGGTAGCCCAGGTCGTTGACCGGCTGGTACTCCACCTTGGCTGCCAGTTCCGTCACCGACCTTCGCGACGCCGCATCGTCCGTGAAGGAACGGTGACTCACCTCGCCGTCCACCAGCGCCGCCGCGACCGCGTACGGCAAGCTGAACTTGGCCTCATACCCAGATCCCGGCGCTTTCTTACGGTCGGCCGGTTCGCAGACGATGGCCACCGCAGGTTCTGGAATGCGGCAATGGATGACCGACACCTGGCCGGGATCTGTGATGTCCGGCCGAAGCTGAAGGGCTCCGTCGATGAAGGCGTGGTTGAAATGGCAGCAAGGGTACGGCTTGATCGAGAGATTCAGCGTTTCCCAGGCCGAGCCGAGGTCATCCAAGACATCCGCCCGCGGCACAGCGTCCGCGTACGTGCGATAGACTCCGAACCGCCCTTCGAGCACCGTGCGCGGCCCGGTGAACCCGGCGTGGGACAGGCGCGCGGCGGCGATCCCTGCGTACGAGGCCCATCCCTGGTGAAGCTGCTTCACGGACGAGCCGTCGCTGAGGTACTCGAAGATGCCGCCCGGCTGACTCCCGGCGATCCCCAGCGCTGCAACGAGCTCCTCCTCGCTCAGACCCATCATGAGCCCGGACATCAGGGCCGCCGCGAAGGGTCCGCAGATGGCCGTCGTCTGAAAACCGCGCGCCTGGAAGGCGCCGGGTGCGGCCAGGCCAAGGCGGATGAGGACTTCGAAACCGACCACGAACGCGCGCACCAGCTCGTCTCCCGGTGCGTGCCGCTCTTCTGCCACGGCCAGTGCGGTGGGAATCACGACGGCCCCGCCATGGATGACACTGGGCGTATGGGTGTCATCGAATTCGAGGCTGTGCGCCAGGATGCCGTTCAACAGGGCGGCATCATGCGCCGCGAGCGGCCGGCTCCATCCAGCCACGGTGCTGCCCCCCGCAGCCGCTTGACCAGCCAGTCGGCCAACCGGCTCACCCGGCCCCAGTGCGGAGGCCGCCAGGCACACCCCCAATGTGTCCAACAGGTGCAGCTTGGCTACGTGCGCCACGTCGCTCGGGATGCCGTCCGGTCTCAAGGAATGCGCGAAGCGGGCAAGCCGTTCCGACATGGTGCCCGTTGTCATGGCGTGTCACGGCCCGCTGCAGCACCTTCGCTTCGGATCGAAGCCACGGCATGCTCCCCCGCGAGCTTGCCCAGCCCAAGCGCCGCGAAGAGGCCGTTGCCCGACGTGTAGCCGGCTCCGTCCTCGAGCCCCGAGAATCCGCAGGCCACTCCGCCGCCCGCGTAGAGGTTGCCGATCGGTGTGCCGTCCTTGCGGAGCGGTTGCGCGTTCTCGTCGACCACGAGGCCGCCCTGAGTATGGAAGAGGCCCCCAGTCACTTGACCGATGCAATAGGGGGGCTTCAGCGGCAGCATGTCGCGTTGGCCGGCGCGTCCGAAGGGATCCGAATCCGGCGTAGCGGTGTTGAAAGCATCGAAGGTGCGTTTCAGTTCCTCGGCGTCGATGCCGTAGGGCTCTGCCAGCTCGCGCAACGTCTCCCCGGAGCGTATTCCCCCCATGCTGAGCAGATTGCGGAACTCCCCTTCGTCTCGCGCAACGTAGTCGCGGATGTCCTCGTCGAAGACTACGTAGGCCAACTGCTCCGGTTGGGCCAGGACGTGCTTGGTGAAGGCTGAGTAGCCTAGCGACTCGTTGCCGAAACGCCTGCCCGTCTTGTTCACGAGGAACCCGCCCATCTCCAATACCGTCCAGCTCAGAAGCGTGCCGTGCGGATAGGAGACGGCGGCGTATCCCTGGTAGGAAGCCATGGCACGCGTTTCCGCACCCAGTTCCATGCCCCAGCGGATGCCTTCGCCGGTGTTTCCCTCGTGGCCAAAATACGGCGCCTCACGGATGTCCTCGCAGAACTGGCGGATCATGTCGCGATTGGCACCAAATCCATTGGATGCAAGAATGACCTTCTTTGCACCAATCGCCTCTGGCGATCCGTCTCCCCTATCCACGACGACCCCGGTCACCGCTCCGTCATCAGAGCTGACCAGCGACGTGACGGGGGAATTCGTGGCGACAACGACACCCTCTCGCTTGAGCGCCGCCACCAGGTCCAGCACAAGATCCTTGCCTTGCTTGGACGGGGGCGCGTGCAACCGATGGACCGAGTGCCCCACGTGCTTGTAGTGCGTGATCAGCCGGAGCGTCACGCCCAATTCACCCGTCAGCCATTCGATCAGTCCGTTTGACCGCCGGGCGAGCACCTCCGTCAGCGAGCGGTCTGCCTGGTACCCGCTCTGCTTGACGATGTCTTCCGTCATCTTCTCTGGGCTGTCCTCGACGCCGGCCTCTTCCTGCAAGCGTGTGCCGGCCGCCGGAATGGAACCGCCACTCAGCGCGGTGTTGCCGCCCAGCCGCGCCGACTTCTCGAGCAGGACCACCTCGGCACCCCCACGCGCGGCCGCCAGGGCGGCCACCATCCCACAGCCGCCGCCGCCGACCACCACCACGTCTGTTTCCAGCTGCCACTCCATGGTCCTATGCGACCTCCTCTCCCTTGAGCACCCGGACCAGATCGGTGACCGGGCGGCCTTCCAGCGACTGCACCGTTCTTATGACGTCGGAAGCGCGGACAGGCAGTACGCCGTCTATCAGCTCCGTGAACTTCTTGCGCAGATCCTCGGAATCCAACGGAAACGATGGATCTCCCTTGGCCACCCGGCATTCGGAAGCGATCTCGCGTCCGTCCTCCAGCTCGAGCACAACACGGGCGGGCCGGTCCAGCGGCCAGGGCTCGATCGGCTCATAGGGGACCAGCTTCACCTTGTCCCGCAGTTGGGACACCACGGGATCCGCCAGAGAATCCCGGCCGAATGCCAACCGGCCCGCCGAACCATGGCGCAATCCGGTTGCGACCGCATGGGGCATCGAGAACTTTCCTCCAAGCGTGGTGCGCGGCTTACGGTCGTCCAGCGAAAGCCCATAGGGGTGGGTGTACACAGTAATGGACTGCACGTCACGCCCCACGTCCACGGCGTCCAGATCCATCTCGAAGATCGCATCGAGCGCGGAGTGGGCGTACTGGCAGCACGCGTAGCGCTTGTGATAGCCGCCGAGGATCGCGAACTCCTCACCCAGATCCTTGGACAGCACCTCCGGGGCCGCCTCCCCCTTGAAGATCCCGGTGAAAACGTCGTGGGGCGCGGTGCCCAGACCGGCGATGCCGGTGTCTGCCATCTCGGCCGTGAACATCCCGGCCTGCGCGCCCAAGCCGGTCCAGACGTTGCGGACCAACCCTCCGCGGATGGCCGCCCGGTAGGGACTCGCCATCGACGTCGAGATCCCGGCCGTCAGCGCATCCAGGAACAGATCCGCGTTCAGCTTCATGAGCTTGGCGACACTGGCGGTACTGCCTACGGCGGCCCAGGTACCGTGGGGGTGGAGCCCAAAGCGGGGGAATGTCCAGGCCCTGGCAAAGCGTGCGACCACCTCGTAGCCCGTGACCAGTGCCAGCAGCAGATCGCGGCCGTGCGCCCCGAGGTGTTCCGCTTTGGCCAGAGCGGCGGGCAACGTGTATATGCCGCCGTGACACAGCGCCAGCCGGTAGCCGCCGTCCAGCTCCAGCCAGCAGGAGCTGATTCCGTTGAGCAGCGCGGCGGTGTAGCGGTCGCTGCGCGGAAGCCCGGAGGCCATGACCGTGGCTTCACCTGCTCCTCCCGAAGCCAGCATCCTCGACCGGACGGCCGTAGGCTCCGGTTCCGCGCTCCCGCCGATGATCGCCCCAAGGTCATCCATGAGAACGTTCCGTGCCTTGTCGATCACGTTCTGCGGAAGGTCATCGAACGTCACCGTGGACGCCCACTCCACGAGTTCCGTGAGGCGGCGGACCACTTCAGCGGCATCGGACGAATCGGTCATGCGCAGGCGTCCTCCTTCGGCATGCAGGGACGGGAGATTGCAGCAAGCGGGTTTCGCTCAAATACACGCGCTCCTAGAAGAGGTGCCAGAGAGACCCCTTGGCGAGCAGGTCCGCAGACGGACCTTCGTGGACGATGCGGCCGCGCTTCAGGACATACGTGCGTTCCGTCAGGGCAAGCGCCTTGGAAACGTTCTGATCGACCAGCAGGATGGCGGTACCACTTGCCTCATTGATGGCCCGTACGCCATCGAAGACGTTGTCCACCAGGACCGGCGCCAGACCGGTGGAAGGCTCGTCCAGGATGAGCAGTTTCGGACGGGTCATGATGGCCATGCCCAGCGCCAGCATCTGTTGCTGCCCTCCGCTGAGCGTGCCGGCGATGGTCTCCTGCCGCTCCTCGAGAACCGGGAAGATCCTGAACACGTCGTTGAGGCGGTCTCCCACGTCGCGCACGGACCTGCCCAGGTGGTAGACACCCATCCGGAGGTTGTTCTCAACGCTCAGGGTCGGAAAGACATTGTGCCCCTGAGGCGTGAACGCCATGCCGTAGCGCACCCTCGTGTACGCGGGGGCGCGCGTGATGGCCTCGCCATTGAGTTCGATCGCGCCGGCGGACACTCTGTGGAGTCCGAAGATGCTTCGGCACAGTGTCGTCTTCCCGGCGCCGTTGTGCCCGATCAGGGTCACCCGCTCGCCAGGACGAATCTCGATGGAAACGTCCTGAAGCACGGATCGCTTGACGTACTCCGCCGTGACGCCGTGGACTCTGAGCACGGGCCTGGGCTCCGTCATGCGTCTGCCCCGAAATACAGCTCCGCCAGCTGCTCGTTGGCCATGACGTCTGCCGGCGTTCCCTGCGCGAGAAGCGCTCCCTGGTTCAAGAACACGACCTCCTCGCACACGTTCACGACGGAGTCCATGATGTGCTCCACGAGGCAGACCACCAAGCCGCTTGCGGCCAGCTCGCGCAGGATCCGGTGCGCCACCTCGCTGGACTCCTCATCGAGGCCCGCCAGCGGTTCGTCGAAGAGATAGCAGCGCGCATCCGTAGCCAACGCGCGCGCGATCGAAAGGAGTTTCTGCTCCGCGAATGACAGGTCCGCCGCCGTCGTGTTGCGCTTGTCCCACAACCCGACCCGCTCCAGGATCGCCATGCTTCGGGCCCGGTTGTGCCGCTCGGCACGCCACGTGCCGCGCGGAGACACGAGAGCTGTCAGCAGACGTTCGCCCGGCTGGGCAGGGCGCGCCACCATGACGTTCTGAAGCACGGTCATGTGCATGTAGAGGCGCAGGTCCTGCCACGTCCGGATGACTCCTGCCGCCGACACGTGGTGCGGCGCCTTGCCAGTGACATCCCTGCCGTCCCATAGCACTTGCCCCTCATCTGGCGGAATGTAGCCCGTCACCAGGTTGAAGAACGTGGTCTTGCCTGCCCCGTTGGGCCCGATCAGACCCGTGATCTTTCCCGGTTCGAACGTCAGGTCGAGGTGGTCCGCCGCACGGATGCCGCCGAATGACTTGACGAGTCCGCGGGTTTGCAGGAGCGATGTCATTCTCTCCACCTGCCGTTCCGATTCAAAGAGCGTTTCCGATGCTGTCGGCCGCACTCACGGTGTCCGCGCTTTGTGATGCCTCGGACCGCGGCTCCTGGAGGTCCCGTCGGCGCCCCCCGAGGATGCCGTTGGGGCGGACATACAAGAAGACCAGCACCGTGGCCGCGTAGATCATCACCCTCAACGGCGCACCGGCGCCTGCGGGAAGTGGGACGAACCGCAGCGCTTCAGGAAGGATCACCAGAAGGGCGCTGCCAACGACGGGACCCATGATGGTTCCCATCCCGCCGACGAGCACCATGGAGACGAGCTGGATCGAGAAGGGAATGTCGAAGCTGGTGGCATTGAGATACAGGTAGTAGTGGGCGTAGAGCCCTCCTGCCAGAGCTGCCATGGCCGCGCTGATCATGAACACCTGGAGCTTGTATGACGTCACGTTCTTGCCCAACAGCTCGGTGGCTGCCTCGTCCTCGCGTATCGCCTGCAGCACCCGACCGAACGGCAGCCGCACGATCCAAAGGCTGGCCAGTATGGTGAGGATCGCAATGGCAAACACCAGGCCGACGAAACCCAGCGTGCCGCCCACGGTACGCGTGGACATGAGCTGGGGGATGCCTCCCAGCCCGGACGCGCCACCGAAGGCATCCACGTTGAGCAGCACCTGGACCATGACCACCTGAAAGCCCAGGGCTGCGATAGAGAAGTAGTATTCCGACACCCTCAACGAGGGCAGGGCGATCAGTAGGGAGATGACGGCCGTCAGGATCATGGCGATCGGTATGGACAGCCACGGTGAGATGCCCAGGTGAATCGCCAGGAGAGCCGAGATGAAGGCGCCCAACCCGTAGAAGATGCCATGGCCCACGGAGAAGAGACCCGCATAGCCGAGAACGAGATTGAAGCTCACGTTGACGATGGTGAACAGTCCGACCAGGATGAGGATGTCCAGGTAATATTGCATCTTCTCTCATGCCCCCATGGAGCGCAGCTTCACGCCGAGCAGTCCCGTGGGCCGCACGATGATGAAGATGAACATCAGGGAGAACGCCATCGCATCCTGCCACTGGGCCGGCACGTAGGCGGTCGCCATATTGACGACCAGCCCGATCAGCAGCCCGCCCAACGCGGCTCCGCGCACGCTTCCGATGCCGCCGATGATGCTGGCGGCGATCGCGATCAGAAGGATGTGAAAACCCATTGCCGCCGATACGCCGGTGTTGATCCCCAGAAGGACCACCGTGGGCACCACCAGCAGCGACGCCAGGATCATCACGATGGAGTACGTGCGCTGCCGGTTCACCCCCAGCACTTCTGCCAGGTGGGGCTCGGTGGAGATGGCGATGATCGTGCGGCCCAGAGGCGTTCGCTCGATCAGCATGATGAAAGCCAGCAGGATGGCCCCGCCGATGACGATGGTCTCGAGCGACCACCGCGTGAGGACCAACCCGAACACGTGGAAGTGGCTCAGGTCCATGGGAACCCCGTAGTTGTGCACCGAGGTGGTGAAGATCAGCGTCAGAACACCTTGGATGAACGTGGTCAGCACCAACGCATAGATGAACGAGGAGAGGTGCCCGCTGTGGCGGCTCTCGAGCACGCGGTATCCCCCGTGCTCGATGAGCAGCCCCAGTGCGGCCGCGACCACCAGGGCGATCAGGACGGCCACACTCAGTGGCAGGTGGAACACGGCCGTGACCACGTAGACCACGAAGCCGGCCACCTCATAAACACCGGCGTGGGCAAAATGCCAGACCCGCCGCGCGCCCAGAACAAGACTGAAGGATGCCGCGAAGAGCGCGTAGATGATCCCGATGGCGATTCCGTCATAGGCTGTCTGCAACAGCAGCATCTGCCCACGCCTCCTTGTTCCCGCTTCCTATCCGCCAGACGCGCTCAGGTGCCCGGGCTGACGGTGTCGATCCTCACGAACTTGCCGTTCTCGATCTCGTTGATGAAGACGGGCTTGACCACGCCGCCGTCCGATTGCATGACCATCTTGCCCGTGAGTGGCAAGGTGATCGATCCCAAAGCCTCGAATGCCTTGCGGGCATTGTCTCCCGTGTAAGCCATGTCGTGCGCGTTCATGTACTCGATCACGGCCTTGATCACGTACGGCGCATCGTAGAGGTACTCGCAGTAGGACGGCCCGTTGGGCGCGCGGCCGAACTTCGCCGTCCAACGGGAGATGAAGTCCGCCACCGGCTTGCTCAGGCTCGGATCAGGTGCCGTAGAGAAGAAGATGATGCCGTTGGCAGCCTGCGGCGACCTCTTGATCAGGACCGGGTCCTGTGCCGCCTCGTAGCTGGTCAGCAGCGCCGTACCGCCGCTGGCCCGGTACTCACCCGGGAACTGCTCGACCCCGGTGTTGAGAAGCTGCATGTGGACCACGTCGGGATGGACGCTCATGATCTTGGCGATCACGGAAGTGAAGTTGGTCGTGTCCTGCGGGACGCCCTCCATCAACACGACCTTGCCGCCGGCAGCTTCGAAGATCTGCTTGTAGAGCCGTGCGGCGAATACGCCGGTGTCGTTGTTCACGTACACGATGGCCGCGGTCTTCTTGTCGAGCTTGGTGTACGTGTACTTGGCCAGAGCCGTGATTCCGACGTCGGACAAGGGGAACGTCGTGCGCACCCAGGGCTTCAGGTCCTTGATCTTGGGGTTGTTGGCGCCAATGCTGAACGTCAGCACATGATCCTGGGCCGCGAAGGGCGCGATGGCGCTGACCACCGCGCTCCAGGCCGTGACCACGATCGGCACCTTATTGACGCTGACCGCTTTCTTGAACGCGGAAACCCCCAACTGCGGGTTGGCCTGCGAGTCTTCCGTGATGACCTTGAGCGGAACACCGTCGACTCCGCCATTGGCGTTGATGTCGGCCACCCCCATGAGGGCCGAACGCACCTGGTCCATGCCGTAACCCGCATTACCGCCCGTCATGGGCATGATCAGGGCGAACTGGTATGCGTCCGGCTTGGTGCCGGCCTGCGCCGAGGCGATTCCGCCCCAGCCGACCGCCGCCGCCAGCACAAGCAACCCTGCGATCACGCGCCCGTGTTGTCTCCGCCGATTCTTGGACCGCATGTGAAATCCTCCCAACACAATGTTGATCGATTGCTGTCGATCTCCTACCGGGTATGTCGCGGGGGCCTCCTCCCTCCACTGGTTTCGCGCTGTGTGCGCCTGCTTGGAAGGAACGGAGGTCGCGCGGCCGGCGTCGCCCACCCACCCCACAGCCTCCGTGACGTACTCAGACGTTGGTCCCGCCAGCCTTGAAGCCTCAACGATCCCACCCTCGGCGTCAGGTTCCTTCGGCTCATAGCCCTCGCTCCAGGAACCGCCCGTAGCCCGCCTCTCCCACCAGGGAGCCGTCTTCCATGACGGGGCGGCCGCGCAGGCAGGTGACGAGCGGCTTGCCCTTCAACGTCCACCCGTCATAGATGGAATAGTCGGAGTAGGACCCCAGGTCGGCTGCCTTCACGGTCCATTCCCGGTCCGCGTCGAGAACGACGAAGTCCGCGTCCGCCCCTGGCCGCAGCGACCCCTTCCGCGGGTACAGCCCGAAGATCCGGGCCGCATGGGTGGAGGTGAGGTGAACCAGGCGGGTCCAGTCCAGACCGCGCTTGTGCACGCCCTCACTGACCATGACCGGCAGGATGGTAGCGATGCCCGGATACCCTGCGGAAGCCGTCCACACGGAACCTTGCTTCCGGTCCGCGCGTCTCGGTACGTGGTCGGAACCGATGGTGTCGATCGATCCATCCAGGATCCCGGCCCATAGCGCTTCGCCGTCCGCAAGGGTCCGCAGGGGCGGATTGACCTTGGCCACGCTGCCCAGCTCCGAGTCCATGGTGTGCGTGAGGTACTGCGGGCACGTCTCCGCATAGGCATGGCCCCAGACCTCGCGCTGCCTGAGGTAGGCGTCGAGGCCCTCCTTGGAGGACATGTGGACCATGTACACCGTCGCTCCGGCCGCCCTGGCCAGCGTCATCGTCGTGTCCACCGCGTTCGCTTCCACGAACCCCGGGCGGGATTCGCTGTATGCCGCCAGGTCCTCGCGCCCGGTGGCCTTCACTTCCTCTTGAAGACGCCAGATGATCTCGATGTTCTCGTTGTGGACCGTGAGCACCGTGTGCGGGAACTGCGCGATCTGCTTGAGCATCAGGTAGTAGAGGCCGTCGTCGGTGCCCTCGTCGATGCCCAGGTAGTTGCCCTCCTTGCCCTTGATGTGCATCAGGTGTTTGAAGGACGAGACCTTGAAGTCGCGCACATACCTGGGAATCTGCCGCACGTGATCGGGCGTCAGCAGAACCAGGTGATAGGCGAAGTCCACGTAGGCTTCACCTTCACCCTTCGCCCGCTCTTCCTCGAAGATCTCTTCGTAGGGCCGCGTGGACTGGAACATGTGGATCAGGGTGGTGACGCCGCCCATCGGCGCTGTGGCCGTTTCCTGATAGCGGGCCTCGCCGGGGCCCAGATTGAGGTGCACGTGGGGATCGATGCATCCTGGAAGTACGTGGCAGCCCGCAGCATCCATCACCTGGTCCGCCTGGGCACCGTGGTTTCGCGGCAGCAACGCCGCGACACGACCGTCCTGCACGGCCAGATCGGCCATGCGGATGCCGTCCTCGGTCACCACGGTGCCGCCGGTTACGATGAGGTCGAAGTGCATCGGCTACGCCTGCCGTGCGACGGGCCTGGCCAAGGACTTCAGGTAGTCCAGGGCTTCATTCAGGTGGATCACGTCGGCGTACTTGCTCTGGATGTCGAAGAGGTTGACGGCGTGACTGGTGAGCCCGCGATCATACACGCACTCTTCCAACACCGCCACGTGGAAGTTGTAGGCGAAAGCGTCCGCCACGGTGGCACGCACGCAGCCGCTCGTAGTGCAGCCGCACACCAGAAGCGTGTCGACCTGCTTGTCGATCAGGTAGCTGGCCATCGGGGTGCCGAAGAACGCGCTGGGATGCTTCTTCGGAATGAGGACGTCGCCCGGCTGAGGCTCGATCTCCTTGACGAAGTCATACCCCTCCCTGGCCACGTGCATGATGCTCGGAACCTTGGAACCCACGCGGCCGGCGTCATAGGACTCCTTGAAGGAAACGTGGGGATAGAACACCGGCACGCCTAGGGAACGGCCCACCTCCAGCAGTTCGGCGATGGCGTCCACGGCGCGCCAGCCCATCTCTCCGCAGGCCGTGCGGTACTCGTCGATAGCATCCAGAATCGGTACGCGCTTGGTCCCTACCGTCCGATACTGCACGTCGATGATGACGATCCCGGGGCGGGAGCCCAGGCCTCCCTTGCGGCCGAAGCCCGCCTTATCGTAGACCTCGAGATCCTCAGCAGAAATCACACCGTCCCACGCGTGGCCTGACATGCCTGATCAACCTCCTCCTTGCTGACGCACGGCCGCCTGCTTCACGAGACGCCGTGCTCCTCGACGTAGGGAATCAGACCGCCGGCACCGATGATCGCCTGGACCATCTCCGACATGACGGCCGATTCGAAGCGGCGACCGCTCTCCTCATGCAGTACGAAGCCGTTGTCCAGATCGACGGTCACGTGGTCGCCGTCCGGCACCTCGACATCCGCCGCCTGCACCAGGAGCAAGCCGTTGTTGATGCCGTTCCGGTAAAATATGCGGGCGAAGCTCCGGGCCACCACGCATGCAACACCGAGTTCCTTGAGTACGAGCACGGCGTGTTCGCGGGAGGAACCGGAACCGAAGTTCTCCCCCGCGACGATGACGTCTCCCGGTTTCATCCCGGGCGCGAAGTCAGGCCGCACCGGCTCCAGCGTGTGGCTCGCCATCTCGGCAATGGTGGCCAGTGCCACGTAGCGGGCCGGGAT
>CAYOXR010000492.1:0-8275 GCA_964407955.1 uncultured bacterium
CGCACGTCGTCCTCCAAGGCATCACGGACGTAGTGCCCGTGCGGCTTCTGCACCTCGCGAGGTTCGGTGCGTACGCGCGCCAGCTCCAACCCTCGACGGGTGCTCACCACGCAGCGCGTGCCCACCTCCGGCGGCGTCGGAGGCGCCTCCATGTAGTGAAGCTTGGGCCCATTGTCGAACTTCACGCCAATGCACTCAGGCATGATTGACCTCTTCCGTACGTCGGAGCCGCGATGCGGCGCCCGGATGCGCGCCCAGCCGCGCCCGACCCCCTGGTGTCGTGACGAAGGGCACCGTGCACCGGTCCAGATGGCCCATTCTACGGCGCGAACAGACCCGCCTGCGCCACGGGCGCGAACGTCATGCGATGCTCCGGGCACGGGCCCAGACGCGCCAACGCCGCCAGGTGCGCCCGCGAGCCGTAACCCTTGTGCCGTTCGAAGCCATAGGCGGGGTAATCGCGCCCCATCATGCGCATGCGACCGTCACGCAGGGTCTTCGCGAGGATGCTGGCAGCGGCCACCTGGAAGCTCCGGGCGTCGGCCTTCGCCACCGCCAGCTCGGGCACCCCCGCACCGATGTGGAGGTAGTCGGTGACGAGCGCCACCGGCTCGAGGCCCAGGCCCGCAACGGCGCGCCGGGCGGCCAGCCGCGTGGCGCCCAGGACGTTGAGCGCGTCGATCTCCGCCGGGCTCGCCTCGGCGGCAGACCACGCCAGGGCGGCACGCCTGACCAGCTCGGCGAGCTCCTCGCGCGCGGTCGCGGACAGCGTCTTGGAGTCGCGGAACGGGTACTCTCCCGGCGGCAGGACCACGGCGGCCGCCACCACCGGCCCGGCCAGGGCGCCCCGGCCGGCCTCGTCGATACCCGCCACGGGCGAGTAGCCGCGGCCCCACAGGCCGGCCTCGAGGTCCCAGTCGGGCCGCCGCGTCGTCACGGCACCGCTCGCGGGTCAGCCGCCGGCAACCGCGACGCCTTCCTCGGAGCGCGCCGGCACGTTCATGGGGATCGTGAAGAAGAAGGTGCTGCCCCGACCGACCTTGGACTCGACCCAGATGCGGCCGCCGTGCTTCTCCACAGCGAGCTTGCAGAACGTCAGCCCCATGCCCGTGTCGTAGCGATCGTGGACGGTGTGACGCGACTGTTCGAAGGCGTTGAACACGCGCTTCTGGTCCGCCTCGGGGATGCCCTCGCCATCGTCACGGACGCTGAGCACGAAGTCGTCGTCCTGACGCCAGGCGCGGAAGTCGATGTAGCCGCCGCGGCGCGTGTGCTTGATCGCGTTGGCCATGAGGTTGGCGAGCACGCGCCGCAGGAGCTTGGGGTCGGCGCGCAGGCGTTCGGCCTCGGGCCGCACCAGGAAGCCGAAGTTGCGGTCTCGCGGCCCCCCGCTCACGTCCCCCAGCGACTCCTTGGCGAGCTCCGAAAGGCTGCCGATCTCCTGCGGCTCGAATGGCATGTGCCCTTCCTTCATGCGCCGCACGTCGAGGATGTTGGCCGCCAGGTTCAGCAGGTGCTGCGACTCGCTGCGCGCCAGACCCAGCAGCTCCTCGATGCCGCTCTCGCCCGGGTCGGACTTGATCATCTCGAGGCTGTGGTCCAGAAGCCCCATCACGCTGGCGATCGGGCTCTTGAGGTCGTGCACGAGCATGTGGATGAGGTCGTCCTTGACACGCTCGCTCTCCTTGTACGCCTGCTCGAAGCTGCGTGAGTTCTCCAGCGCCTCGCGCAAGGTGTGCTCGGTCTGATGACGCTCGAGAAGGCGCTTGAGGTGTGCCTTGACGACCTCCGGTCGCGTCGGCAGCGCCAGGAAGGCGTCGACACCCGACGCCACCACGCCCGCGTGAACCTGCGCCTCGTCCGGGCCGAGGTAGATGAGGGGGACCTCGGCGAGCGCCTTGCGCCGCCGCAACAGCGCTACCAGGTCGAGCTGCGGCACCCTCTCCGCCAGACCGTGCTCGAGCACCAGCGCCTCAGGCACCGACGCTCGCGTGTGGTACAGCAGGGCCTCCACGTCGCTGAAGATCACCGCCTCCAGCCCGATCTCCTCGACCACACCGCGCAGCCCCTCGCCGCGCTCCTCGCTGCTCATCGCGATGAGGATGAACGAATGCTCCGGCGACGTCATCGGCCGAATCATACCAGGGGGGACCACCCTCTCCAGAACGAAAACTTCGCGCTTGCACGGGCTCCTGAAGCTCGCCTCGGAAGGTGCCGCACGCTCCGGCGCGCCGGCGCGCGGCTGCTAGCATGAACATGTGCTGCCCGCCGGCATCCACCTGGCGTTCCCCTGGGCGCTGCTCGGTCTGCCGCTCCTCCTGCTGTTGCCGCGCCGACCCTGGCGGTGGCTGAGGATGCTGGCGCTGGCCCTGCTGCTGGTCGCCCTGGCGGGACCGTCGCTGCCGCGACCCGGTGGCCGCGTGGCCGTGCTCGTCGACGTTTCGGACAGCGTAGGCACGGGCGGTCTGAACGCCGCGCGGAGTCTCGGCATCGGCACCGCCGGCACGCGCGATGAGGTCTTCTACGTCGCCGCTGACACCGCGCACGTCGCCGACCTTTCCGCGGGCGTGCCGGCGGTGCTCGACACCGGCGCCACCGACCTGGCGCGGGCCCTGCAGGTCGCCGCCGCCTCGGGCGCACGCCGCGCGTTGCTGATCAGCGACGGGGTGCAGTCCAAGGGGCACGTCCTCGACGCCTTGCCCGACATACCGGTCGACACCCTGCTGGTGCCGCGACAGCCCAACGTACGGCTGTCACGGCTGCTTGCCCCGAACGCCGTCGCTCCCGGCCAGCGCGTGCAGGTCGTGGCCGTGGTCGACTCCGACCGGGCGACGACAGTCACGCTCCGTCCCAGCGTGGGCTCGCTCGTCCTGCCGCCGATCACACGGTCGGTGCCCAAAGGCCGCAGCGCCATCCCCTTCAGCTTCGACGCCCCGACGGGCGTGTCGAGCGCAACGGTGGACGCCACGATCTCGGTGAGCTTCCCGCAGCCCTCGGCAGACGACCGCCAGCAGACCGAGATCGGCATCCGCACGCGCGCGCCGGTCCTGGTGCTCAACGACCCCGCGCTAACGCGCGTGCTGGCGACGCAGGGCATCGCGGTTCGGCAGGGCACGGTGGCCGACATCAAGGCGCCTCTCACGGCGGGCGCGGTCGTCGTCCGGGGCACCGCAGCGCAGTTCACGCCGGGGCAGCTCGACCTGCTCAAGCAGTACGTCGAGAACGGCGGCGGCCTGATGATGACCGGCGGACCGCACAGCTTCGGCCTGGGCGGCTGGTACCGGACCGCGCTCGAGGACGTGCTGCCGGTGACGACCGACGTGCGCACCCAGGTGAGCGTGCCGCAGGTCGCGATGGTGATCGTGCTCGATCACTCGCAGTCGATGAGCACGGGCAACCCGTCGAAGCTCGAGCTGGCCAAGCAGGGCGCCATCAAGGTCGTGGAGCTCGCCTACCAGGACGACCTCATCGGCTTGATCGCCTTCAGCGACCCGTCCAGCACGAGCTGGGTGTTCCACCTGCGCAAGGCCACCGCGCGCGGCAAGCGCGTCATGCTGCAGGGGATCCTCGGTATCTCGCCGGCCGGCGGCACGGTCCTCGGGCCCGCCTACCGCGACGCGCTGAGCGCCTTGCGCGCCACCGATGCCGCCGTGAAGCACGTCATCGTCCTGTCTGACGGCAAGCTCTACGACGGCCAGGGCCCTTTCAACAACGGACCACCGACCGACTTCGACGCCCTGGCCAAGAGCGCCCGCGCCGCGGACATCACCACCTCCACCATCGCCATCGGCGACGCCGCCGACTTCCAGCGCCTGCAGGCGATCGCGCAGGCCGGGGGCGGCCGCTACTACAAGGCGCTGGACGTGAGCACCCTGCCCTCCATCTTCACCAACGAGGCGCTCACGGCCACGCGCAAGCTGCTCGTACAGAGTCCGACCGCACCGATCCCACACCCGAACGGTCTTGTCAGCTTCCCGGCGACGCTCCCCAACGTCGACGCCTACGTCGCCACCACCCTCCGCGCCAACGCCCAGCCGCTGCTCGAAGGCAGGCGCCAGGAGCCCATCCTGGCCGTGCGACAGGTTGGCCTCGGCCGCACCGCGGCCCTCACCACGGACCTCAACGAATGGGCCGGGCCGTTCGGGTCCTGGAGCGGGCTGAGCGGCGCGCTGGGCACCATCGCCCGCTGGCTGCAGGCGCGACCGCTGGTGTACCAGGCGCGCGCCACGCGTGACGGCGGCGACCTGCAGGTGGTGGTGGACGCCGTCAAGGCCGGTCAGTACGTCAACAACCAGTCGCTCGTGGCCCGCTACGCAGGCGTGTCGGCGCCGATGCAGCAGATCGCCCCGGGCCGCTATCAGGCGCGTCTCCCCTACACCGCGGGCGGCTCGGGCCAGGTGGTGGTGTCGCAGGGCTCGGAGGCCGTCGCGCGGACGGACGTGGGGGGGCCCGACCCGGAGTTCGCCGACACCGGCGGCGCGGCCCTGATGAACGACATCGCCGTGCGCAGCGGCGGCCGCGTGGTGCCGCCCGGTGGCCCGTACCGCCCGGCCGTGGGCGGCGGCCGCCTGCCGCTGTGGCCGTTCCTCGCCGGCGCCGCCCTGCTGGCCTTCCTGATCGAGCTGCTGGCGCGCCGGTTGGGCCGCGCCGAGCGGCGTCAGCCGACGTCGCCGCTCGCCTCCTCGTAGCCGTCCTCGTCCGCCGTGCCGGCGTCGCCGGTCGCCGCTCCGGCTGCGCCCGCCTGGCTCCGGCTGGCCGGTGACCAGGCCACCGGTGCGTCGACATCCACCTTCATCAGCTCGCGCAGCACCACCGTGGCGTAGCTGCCCTTGCGCAACGTGAACGCCACCTCGAGGTCGTCCCCCACCCGCCTCAAGCGCGTGTCCTCAAGCAGCACGCGACTGGGCCGGCGGTCGCCACGGCGTGACACGAACGCGCTCCAGCGCAGCCCGAAGCGCGCCAGCACCAGGTGCTCGAGCTCGCCCGCCTGGCCCTGTGACACCGGCACGCGGCGCCCGTAGAGGGGCAGCGTCGCGCTGATCTCGAGGCGCTCGGCCCGAGGCGACTCCGCCGCCCCGTCCTCGACCAGGAACACCCCGCCGGTATCGTGCTTGCGGGCCCAGTCGCCGGTCACCACGCTGGTGAACAGGCCGCGGTGCATGCGCTCGGCGAGCAGCGTGTTGACGAGCAGCGATTGCAGCGCCGAGACGAAGAAACGCTTCAGGCGCTGGCCGCCGGGCACGCTCTCGCCACGCAGCACCTTCAGCCCGTCCACCGCGTTCATCCCGAAGCGCCCGAAGCGTTGCGGGCCGAAGAAGTTGGGCACGCCGCGGCGCTCCAGCGCCCCGACGACGCTGCGCGCGCGGGCTTCGGCCTTCACCGCGCCTCCCGTCGGCTCGCGGATCCTGACCGTGAAGCGGTTTCCGTGCAGGTGTCCGATGCCCAGCTTGTTCTTGTGGTAGGCGCGCTCCAGCACACGCACCCCGGGCATCGCCTCCAAGGCTTCCACCGCCGCCTCGTCCCGCTTGGGCAGGCTCAGCCACTGGACCGTCACGGCACTCTTGTCCTTGAGCCCCGCCACGCCCACCTGGCGCTCGCTGAGCCCCCGCGCCAGCAGCGCCGCGACCAGCTCGCGAGTCGTCAGGTTGCGCTTCTCGACCTGCAGGTACAGGTGCGAGCCGCTTCCCTGCGGGAGGTAGGCGGGGATCTCCTCGACCCGGAAGTCGTCGGGGCGCGCCCGGATGCGTCCGCCGACGCCGGCCAGCTCCGCCGTTGCCATGGGCAACGCCTCCCAGGCGAAGGCCAGCAGCGCCGGATCGGCTTCCGGAAGCGAGCTCACGCGTGCTTGCCGGACGCCGTGCTGAGCTGCTCGGCCATGATCTTGCGCGCCAGCTCGAAACGCTCCGTGAGCGTCCGCGCCTCCAGGAGCACCTGCCGGCTCGCCAGCGGCACGCGCATGTTGGCGCAGATGAACGACGCCTGGTACAGCGGGTCTGCCGGTAGGTTGGCCTCGACCTGGGCCAGGGCACCGTCGGCGAAGAACGCCCGCGCGTACTCACGAAACGTGTCGAGAGCGTCCCAGGCTGCGACCTGCTCCTGGTTGGGGTCGCCGCGTTCGACCGGCACGGGTTCGTCGTCGACGAAGAACAGGGGGCGGTGGCCGCCGTCGTCCTCACGCACGTCCTCGCGCCGCACGACGTCCACGCTGCAGCGCTCCTGTCCGTGGACCAGCAGGTCGAAGCTGCCGTCGCCGTTCTCCTGCACGCTGAGCACGTCGACGAGGGCGCCCATCGTGGCGATGCCGACCGGGGTGTCGCGGATCGGGGCGTTGTCGGTCACCAGCACGACCGCGAAGCGCTTGTGCTCCTGCTCGAGGGAGACCCTCACGAGGCGCTTGTAGCGTTCCTCGAACACGTGGATCGGCACCGTCATGCCGGGGAACACCACCACCTCGAGTGGAAACAGCGGGACCTCCGCCATGCCCGTACGGTAGCAGGTTCCCCGCGCCGGCCCTTTCGTCGTGAAGGCGCGGCGTGGCAGTCACGGCCGTCGCCCCGGCGGCCGCGTGCGGTGCTAGCCGCGAAGCGCCAGCCCGCCCACGATGCCGAGCAGGATCAGCAGGCCGACGACCAGGTTGGCATTGAACGACCGCAGCACGACCGCCGGCTCGAGTCGCCGTACAGCGATCTGCTCGTAGAGCAGCACCGCCGCGGTGCCGGCGAGCGCGACGGGGTACGGCCAGCCGAGCCGGCTCCACAGAAGCACCCCGAACAGCGCCGCGAAGCTGACCAGGTGCGCCGCGGCCGACACGAGCAACGCCCGGCGAACCCCGAAGCGCGCGGGGATGCTGTGCAGCCCGACGCGGCGATCGAAGCGCAGATCGAGCACGCCGTAGATGATGTCGAACCCGGCGATCCAGCTGGCCACGGCCAGCCACAGCGCCACAGCAGTGAGCGAGAACGCGCCGGTGACGGCGATCCAACCTCCGGCCGCGGCTGCGCCGATGGTCGCCCCGAGCCAGAAGTGGCACAGCCAGGTGAAGCGCTTGAGGTACGGGTAGAGACTCAGGAACAGCACCGCCACCGGCAGCAGCGCCAGCGTCAGGGGGTTGAGCAGCGCGCCCGCCACGGCCAGCAGCACCAGGCCGACGGCCGCGAGCAGCAGCCCATCGCGCCGCCTCAGCCGCCCCGCCGGGATCTCGCGCTCCCGCGTGCGCGGGTTCACGGCATCGAGTCGAGCGTCGATGACGCGGTTGAGCGCCATCGCGGCGCTGCGCGCGCCCACCATGGCCATGGTGACGAGCACGAACACCCGCCAGCCGGGCCAGCCGCCCGCGGCCAGCAGCATGCCGCCGTAGGCGAACGGCAGCGCGAATAGGGTGTGCTCGAACTTGACGAAGGCGAGGTAGCGTGCCACGACGGCGTGGCGCGGGGTCTCGACGTTCACGCGCCAAGGCTACCACGCGTACACGGCGGGCTCCGTACCGTGCTGGCGGGTCAATGCTGCCTGGAGGCCTCCTTGATGGCGTGCGCGCTGAAGCCGAACGACGGCAGCCTCCGCCCTCCGCTTCCGCGCAGGATGGCGCGCGCCAGCTGCCCCAGGGTGGTGCCGCCGGTGTCGACCTGCATCCGCAGCTCGGAACGCAGCGCGTCCAGGCTGGTGTCGTCGAGCAGCAGCTCGGTCCCGTACTTGAGCATGTTGGGCGAGATGAGCAGCAGGTCCGCTTCGCCCGGCTCGACGGCCGCCCGCAGGTCGCGCCCCGCCAGCAGCCCCGCCACCGTGGTGACCTCTCCGAAGGTGCGGTTGGCGACCGCCCGAACCTCGAGCTCCAGGCCCTCCAGACCAGCCAGCGGCCGCACTGCCTCCTCGAGCACGGGCGCGAACAGACGCCCCGTCGCCAGCACCACGCGCCGCCTAGACGGCAGTCGTTCGGGCAGCTCCGGAACGCCCTCGTCCAGGAAGTCGCGGACCATGCCGATCCCGTTCTCGAGCATCGGGAAGCCTTCGTACGCGTCGCTGGGGGGGAACGGCCGGCCGGCCAGCAGGTAGAACTCGTCGCTGGCGTGGACGAAGCGGCTGCCACGTTCCGCCAGCATGCGCTGCTGGAAGGCGTGCACCCGTTCCAGCACGGCCTCGGCCTGCCTCGGCGTGTAGGGCTCCAGACGTGGCAGGTGCGCGCGGTGGGCGGTCAGCCCGACCGGCACCGCAGCCACCGCGCGGACGTTGGGACGGGAAGCCAGGTACTCGAGGCTGTCGAACAGCTCGTCCCCGTCGT
>CAYOXR010000493.1:0-3114 GCA_964407955.1 uncultured bacterium
CAGCAGCCCGAGTACACGGCCGACATCGACGGCCTGGGCACGCTACGTTTCCTCGAGGCGGTCCGTGACTACCAGCGGCGCACCGGCCGGGTGCCGCGCTTCTACCAGGCGGGCACCTCGGAGATGTTCGGCGCCAGCGCACCGCCGCAGAGCGAGACCACCCCCTTCCACCCGCGCAGCCCCTACGCCGCCGCCAAGGTGATGGCGCACCACTTGGTCGTGAACTACCGCGAGGCCTACGGCCTGCACGCCAGCAACGGCATCCTCTTCAACCACGAGTCGGAACGCCGCGGCGAGACCTTCCTCACCCGCAAGGTCACGCGCGCCGCCACGCGCATCCGCTTAGGGCTCCAGACCAGGCTGTACCTCGGCAACTTGGATGCCAAGCGCGACTGGGGCCACGCCGAGGACTACGTCCAGGCGATGTGGCTCATGCTCCAGCAGGACGAGCCCGGCGACTACGTCGTCGCCACCGGCGCCACGCACAGCGTGCGCGCCTTCGTCAGCCAGGTGTTCACCCGCCTCGGCCTCGACTGGCAGGACTACGTCGAGCACGACCCGCGCTACGACCGCCCCACGGACGTCCCGGCGCTGCAGGGCGACGCCTCCAAGGCGCGCGACGTGTTGGGCTGGAGGCCGCGCATCGGCCTCGACGAGCTCATCGAGCGCATGGTCAACTTTGATCTGGAGCTGGCCCGCCAGGAGAAGACGCTGCGCGACGCCGGCCACGACTTCACGCCGCGCGGCACGGCCAACGACTGAGGACGGCCGGGCTCGCCGGCTCGGGGACCCGAGCGTGCGCGCCGCCGGCGCACGACCCCCCACATGCGTGCGCTAGGATTGGTTGTTCATGTCTGAGCTGCCACGCGACGCGCGCGTCTACCTGGCCGGGCACCGTGGGCTGGTCGGCAGCGCCATTCGCCGGCGCTTGCACGCCGCCGGCTTCACGAACGTGCTCACGCGCACCCACGCCGAGCTGGACCTGACCGACCAGGCCGCCACCAACGCCTTCATCAAGAGCGAGCGGCCGGAGGTGGTGATCCTGGCCGCGGCGCGCGTCGGCGGCATCCTCGCCAACAGCAGCTTCCCGGCGGTGTTCCTCTACGAGAACCTGGCCATCGCCGCCAACGTCATCCACGCCAGCCACGCCTTCGGCGTGCGCAAGCTGCTCAACCTGGGCTCGTCATGCATCTACCCCAAGCTGGCGCCGCAACCGATCCCGGAGAGCGCCCTGCTCACCGGCCCGCTCGAGCCCACCAACCGCGCCTACGCGTTGGCCAAGATCGCCGCCATCGAGCTGTGCGACAGCTACCGCGCTCAACACGGCGACAATTTCGTCAGCGCCATGCCCACCAACCTCTACGGACCCGGCGACAACTACCACCTGGAGACCAGCCACGCCCTCGCCGCCCTGCTGCGCAAGACCCACGAGGCCAAGGCGGCCGGCGCGCCGAGCGTGACCATCTGGGGCACGGGCACGGTGCGGCGCGAGTTCATGCACGTCGACGACCTGGCCGACGCCGCGCTGTTCCTCCTCGAGAACGTCAGCGAGCCCGGCCCCATAAACGTCGGCACCGGCAAGGACATCACCATCAACGAGCTGGCGGAGCTGATCGCCGAGGTGGTGGGCTACGAGGGCGCCTTCGAGCACGACGACTCCAAGCCCGACGGCACCCCCCGCAAGCTGCTCGACGTGTCGAAGCTGCACGAGCTCGGCTGGCAGGCGAAGATCGGCCTGCGCGTGGGCCTCAAGCGCACCTACCGCGCGTACCTGAAGGCGCCCCCGCGCTGATCCGGGCGGCCCGGCCGTCCACCCTCACCGTGTCTGCCAGGGCCTAAACCACCCCCACCTAATCATTTGCCTAGTTCCCGGCCACCTGCCCACGTCGGCGCGTCTATGCTTCAGGCGTCGAGCGCGCGTGCGGCGCGCCGACTGGCGCTGATCCCCGGAACCACCGTTCCGGGCGGCAGGTCGACGGCAGTTCGTGACATCTGCCGTCGACCATTTTTCATATGTCCGGACGGCGCACGAAGGGCTCGCCCTGCTAGCGCTCCCGCCCCCACGCCCGCCGGATCTCCGTGCTCGACACATCTTTGCGGAACGCCGCCACCGGGATCGCCTCGAACAGCGCCTCGAAGCCCGCCGGCACGGCGATGTCCGCCAACGTGAGCAGCGGGCCCTCCACCCGGCCGCCCACCCGCCGGCCGGCCACCAGGAAGCGGCAGCGGCGCGCCTGCACGGCCTTCAGCGCGGCCGCCACCCGCGCCGGGTCGTCCTCGTAGAAGCGCGCCTCGACGATGCGCTGCGCCGTGTCCGCGCCGATGACGAACACGCTGCCCGGCAACAGCGCCGCCTTGCCCACGAACAGCGGCTGGCGCGTCAGCACCAGCGGCGCGACGTGCGCGAACTGCTGCGCGCGGCGGCGGCCCTCGAACAGGTCGATGGGGCTCTTGTCGGCGTTCACGAGAGGCAGCTCGAACACGGCCCCCGCCCCGCCCCCGACCCGCTCGGCCGCCACCCGCGCCAGCTCCAGGTGCCCCTCGTGCACCGGGTTGAAGGCGCCTGAGAGGATGACGGGCGTGGGCGCGGGCTTGCGCGCCGGCGCGGCGCCGGCGCTCCCGGCCCGCCGTGCGCGCGCCACGGCCTCGCCGCTCGTCGCCCCCGGCTCGCGTGCCCGAACAACGTCCCGCAGCGCGCCCCGCAGCGTGCGCACCGGCGTGCCGTCCTGGCGCACCACCACCAGCCCCCGCTCGCCCGCGTCGAAGGCGGCCAGCAGCGGCGTCGGCGCCAGCTCGGCGTGCAGCGTCTCGCCTTCCAGCAGCGCCGGCCGGGGCGCCCACAGCACCCCGCAGGCGTCGGCCACGGCGCGCAGGATCAGCTGCTCGACCACCGCCTCCTCGCCGGCGCGCGTGCGCGCGCCCTTGGCCAGGGTGAGGGCGTAGTGGGCGGTGCCGAAGCCGTCGCGCACCGCCACCAGCACGCGGTGCTCGCCCCGCTTGGGGCGGTCGGTGGCGATGGCGGCGGTGACGCCTAGGCCGAACACGGCCGTCGGCCCGGGCCGGTCCTTCACGAGCTGCCGGGCGCGGCGCCAGGCGCGCTCGGCCATGGCCGTC
>CAYOXR010000494.1:0-7735 GCA_964407955.1 uncultured bacterium
GATGCTGCGCGAGAACCTCGGCGTGCGGCAGGTGGTGTGGCTCGAGGGGGCGCTGGAAGGCGACCACACCGACGGCCACATCGACACCCTGGCGCGCTTCGTGGACGACGGCACCGTGGTGTGCGCGCTCGAGCCGGATGCGGACGACCCCAACCACGCGCCCACCGCCCACAACCTCGCAACGCTGCGAGCGCTGCGCTCGCCGGAGGGCCGGGCCTACCGCGTCGTGCCGCTGCCGCTTCCGCGGCGGCGCCTGACGCTCGGCGCGCGGCGCCTGGCCGCGAGCTACGCCAACTTCTACGTCGGCAACGGCTTCGTGGCGGTGCCGCTCTATGATGACGAGAACGACGGCGAGGCGCTGGACATCTTGCGCCCGTTGTTCCCGGGACGGCAGGTGATCGGCCTGAGCGCCACGGAGCTCGTCACCGGAGGCGGCGCCTTCCACTGCGTCACGCAGCAGCAGCCGTGGGGCGAGCCGGCCGCACCGTGACGGCAGGCGGACGCCGGCGGGCCGGACCCGGCCTGCCGTCGGCGAGGACCGTGGGGACGCAAGGGGAGGCGAGATGACGGATACGGTGCGGCTGGCGGTGGTGCAGATGGCCTGCAGCGACCGTCTGGACGACAACCTCTCGAAGGCCGAGGGCTTCGTGCGCGAGGCCGCGGCGGCCGGGGCGCACATCGTGCTGCTGCAGGAGCTCTTCGCGAGCCTCTACTTCCCTCGGCTGGAGCGCGACGAGCGCTTCGAGCTCGCCCACCCGGTCGACGACCATCCCTTCCTGGGGCGTTTCGCCGCGCTCGCTGCCGAGCTCGGCGTGGTGCTGCCCGTCTCCTTCTTCGAGCGGGCCGGCCAGGCCCACTTCAACAGCGTGGCGGTGCTCGACGCCGACGGCCGCCGCCTCGGCGTCTACCGCAAGAGCCACATCCCGGACGGGCCGGGCTACGAGGAGAAGTTCTACTTCAACCCTGGCGACACCGGCTTCAAGGTATGGGCCACGCGTTTCGGCACCGTCGGCGTGGGGATCTGCTGGGACCAGTGGTTCCCCGAGGCGGCGCGGGCCATGGCCCTGCAGGGCGCCGACCTGCTCCTCTACCCCACCGCCATCGGCTCCGAGCCGGCCGCTGCTGGCGCGGTCGAGACGCGCGCGCCGTGGCGCCGCGCCATGCTCGGCCACGCCGTGTGCAACGGCACTTATGTCGCGGCCGCCAACCGCGTGGGCAGCGAGGGCGATGCCGCCTTCTACGGCAGCTCGTTCATCAGCGACTATCTCGGCGAGGTGCTGGTCGAGGCCGACCGCGACAGCGAGACGCTCATCACTGCGGACCTGGACCTGGCGGCCGCGAGGCGTTCCCGAGCCGGCTTCGGCTTCTTCCGCGATCGGCGGCCGGACCTGTACGGAGCCCTGCTCACCCTCGACGGCACCACGCCCTGACCCCGGCCGGTCGCCACCGGCATCCAGCGGAGCGCGCCGTGCAGGCGCGACTTAAGACTCAAGTAAGCGGACACCGCTACGCTCGGCTGGTGACCTTCCGCCTGCCGGACTACGCCCGGAGCCAGCGCGTGCTCAGGGCCGTGGTGGCTGTGGCGCTCATCGCCGGCTACGCGGTGACGTTCCCGCTGCTCACGCCCTTCCTGGGGCCCTCCGTGGCCGTGGTCGGCTTCGCGGCCGTCATGGTCTGCGCGTGGCTCTGGGGAACGACCATCGGCGTGCTCGCGGGCGTCGCCGTGTCGATCGCCAACGCCGTCCTCTACGCAGTCGTCCTGCACATGCAATCGACGCTGGCGAACGCCGGGGTGCCGCTCCTCGTCGCCGTGGGGTTGGGCGCGCTGGTGGGCTACCTGCGTGACCTGCGGCACAAGCTGGCGGAACAGAACGCCGCCATCCAGCGCCAGGCGGACCGCGACCCCCTCACGAGCCTGCTGAACCGAGCCTCGCTCGGCCGCGAGCTGGAGAGGTTGGTGGAGCTCTCGGACTCGCAGACGGACGTCATGTGCGTGCTCTTCATCGACCTGGACCGCTTCAAGGTCGTCAACGACACGCTCGGCCACAACGTCGGCGACCGCGTGCTGCAATCGGTGGCCGACCGTCTCGCCGAGCACACCCGTCGCGGGGACCTGGTGGGGCGGCTCGGCGGCGACGAGTTCGTGGTGGTGCTCAAGGACATCGGCCACGCCGGGGACGCCATGGCGGTGGCGCGTCACGTGCTGAGCGCGCTGTCCCAGCCGCACGACGTGTGCGACGATCCGGTCAGCGTGCACGCCAGCATCGGCATCAGCCTCTTCCCACGCGACGGGCGCACCTTCGAGGAGCTCGTGGGCCGCGCCGACAAAGCCATGTACCGCGTCAAGTGGCAGGGCAAGAACGGCGTCCGCTTCTTCGGCGAGGACGGGCGCGAAGAGGCGTCGCGGATGCAGCTCTACCGCGACCTTGGGGCGGCGCTCGGGAGGGGCGACCTGCGGCTGGTGTACCAGCCCATCGTCGACCTGTCGTCCGCCCGGGTCGTGAAGCTGGAGGCCCTCGTGCGCTGGACCCACCCGGAGCTCGGGCCGGTCGCGCCGACGACGGTCGTGGCGCTGGCCGAGGAGCTCGGCCTCACGGCAACGCTGGGGCGCTGGGTGTTCGAGTCGGCGTGCCGGGATGCGGCCGCGTGGCCGGCCGTGAACGGCGAGCGGCCGTCGGTGAGCGTCAACGTGGCACCCGGCCACGTCATCCAGGCGGCATTCGCAGACCACGTTCTGGCGGCGCTCGACAGCGCCGGACTGAGCGCCTCCAGGATCGAGCTCGAGCTCACCGAGGAAGCGCTGCTGGGCCAGCGCGAGGAGGCGGTGGAGGGACTCGCCAGGCTCCGCGGCCATGGCGTACGGATCGCGATCGACGACTTCGGCACGGGGTACTCGTCACTGGCCTACCTGCGCGAGCTGCCCGCCGACACCCTGAAGCTCGATCGTGTGTTCATCGAGGCGTTGGACACGGCGCCGACCCAGAGCGCGTACAACGTGGTCGACGCCGTGGTCTCGCTCGGCCACGCGCTCGGCAAGACGGTCGTGGCGGAGGGCGTGGAGACGCACGGCCAGCTCGACAGCGTGAGGCACATCGGTTGCGACCAGGCGCAGGGCTTCTTCGTCGCCCGCCCCGCGCCGCTGGAGGCTCTCGCACTGGACGAGATCGGCCAGATGATCGCCGACAGCGTCTCGGAAGCGGCGATCGACGAGGCGAGGATCCTGCGCCTGGGGTCCTGAAAGGCGGCGCCCCGCGGGGCGCCTCCGTCCGGGCGCTACACCTCCACCACGCTCACGCCGGGCGGCGGCTGCGCGTCACGGTAGAGCGCCTCGACCACCGCCCGGTAGTCGTCCAGCACCAGCTCGCGTCGCACGCTCAGCTTGGGCGTGACGGCGCCGCTCTCCATGGTCAGCTCGTCCAGGATCAGCGCGAAGCGCTTGACGCTCGACCAGTGCGGCATGTCGCGGTTGGCGGCGGCCACCAGGTCGCGATAGCGTCCCTGGACCGTTGGCCGCGCCACCGCATCCGCCGTCACGGCCTCAGCGAGCTCGGCGGCGAGCTCGGGCCGCGCCACGAACAGCAGCGCCGCGCAGAACCTCTCGCCCTCGCCGACGACCAGCGCGGTGTCGACCAGGGGGCTGGCTGCCAGGCGCTCCTCGACCGGCTGCGGCATCACGAACTTGCCGGTGGACAGCTTGAACAGGTGCTTGATGCGACCGGTGATGCGCAGGTAGCCGTCGTCATCCAGCGCGCCCAGGTCGCCGGTGTGGAACCAGCCGTCGGCGGCGATCGCCTCGGCGCTGAGCGCCTCGCGCCGGAAGTAACCCTTCATGACGTGCGGCCCGCGGGCGAGCACCTCGCCGTCGTCGGTCAGGCCGACCTCCGTGCCGGCGAGCGGGAGCCCGACCGTGCCCGGCCGGTTCCGATCGGGGCGGTTGAAGGCGATGACGGGGCTGGTCTCGGTCAGGCCGTAGCCCTGCAGCACGTCGATGCCGGCCGCCTTGAAGACGGTGGCCAGCTCCGAGCGAAGCGCCGCGCCGCCCACGATGACGGTGTGCACCCGCCCGCCGAGCGCCTCCCGCCAGCGCGCGTACACCAGCCGATCGGCCAGGCCGTGGGCGAGGGCGGCCGCGCCCCTGGGCGGGCGCTCCACGTCGTAGGCCCGGGCCAGCGCCATGGCCCATGCGAACAGGCGGCCGCGCACGCCGCCGAGCGCCGCGCCGGCCGCCACGATCCGGTCGAACGCCTTCTCCAGCACGCGCGGCACCGTGGCGAAGAACGTCGGCCGCAGCTCGCGCAGGTCCTCGCCGACGCTGGCCGGGTCGCCGAAGTAGACGCTGGAGCCGTACCACATCACGCCGTACTGCAGCGTGCGGGCGAAGATGTGTGTGAGCGGCAGGAACGACAGCACCACCTCGGCGTCGCCGCGGCGGAAGGTGGTCAGGCCGGTGAATGCCGCGATCACGTTGGAGGTCAGGTTCTCGTGGCTGAGCTCCACGCCCTTGGGAACGCCCGTCGTGCCGGAGGTGTAGATCAACGTGGCGGTATCGCTCGCCGCGATGTCGGCGCGCAGGGCCTCCACCGCGCCGGGCGCCGCCGCGCGCGCGCTCGCCCCCGCCGCCTCCAGCTCGGCATAGCTCGAGAGCCGCGCCTCGCCGACCCCGGCCGCCGCCAGGTCGGCGCGCCACAGCGCCACCAGCCCGAGCCGGGCGTTGGCCGCCACGTACGGCGCGATCCTCGTGAGCAGCTCGGCGTCGGACACCAGCAGGGCGCGCGCTTCGGACTCGGTGAGGATGTGCCTGAGGGCGCTCTCGGCGTGCGTCAGGTAGATGGGGACCGTGACCAGGCCGGCCAGCAGGCAGGCCATGTCGCCGAGCACGAACGACACGTCGCTGTGCACGTAGAACGCCACGCGGTCGCCGCGCGCCAGTCCCGCCTCGCGCAGCCCGAGCGCCAGGTCCTCCGCGCGGCGCCGGAACGCCTCCGTGCCGAGCGGCTCCCAGCCGCCGGCGACGCGCTGGTTGAGAGCGCGCGCGTTGGGACGCTCGACCGCCGCCTGGTCGAGCAGCGACGGGAGGGTGCGGCCCAGCTCCACCCTGCCCGAATCCGGCGGTGGCTTGACGACGCGAACGGCCATGCCTGGCCCTCCCATGGGGCGGGGGTCGGTCGCACGGCCCTCGGCCGCCCGCCCGGCGTGCGCACCCCCCGAGCGCAGGCCCGGCGGGCACACCGTTCTTGAACCGAGTCCAAGATAGCACGGGCCCCGCGCTGGCCGGCGAGCGGCGGGGCACCAGGATGTGTACGTGGGGAACGCGCTTCCCGCGGTAGCATCAGGCAGCACGAGAGAGGAGCGCAGATGAAGGGACTCATCCTCGCCGCCGGGCTGGGCACGCGCCTGCGACCCATCACCAGCCTGCGCCCCAAACCGACCATCAGCGTGGCGAACAAGCCGCTCATCCACTACGCCGTCGACAACCTGGTGGAGGCCGGGATCACCGACATCGGCGTGGTGGTGAGCTTCCTGACCCTCGAGAGCATCAAGGAGACGCTCGCGTCGCACACGGGCGCGCGCTTCAGCTACATCCTGCAGAACCCGCCGCAGGGGCTGGCGCACGCCGTGAAGGTGGCGCGCAGCTTCCTGGCCGACGATCCGTTCGTGATGTACCTCTCCGACAACCTCTTCGAGAACGGCATCACGGAGTTCGTAGGCGCGTTCGATCCCGAGGCGGGCATGAACGCGGTGCTTGCGCTGGTGCCGGTGTCCGAGGAGGCGGCGCGCTCGCTCGGCGTGGCGGTCGTCGATCAGGGGCGCATCACGCGGCTGGTGGAGAAGCCGGCGGAGCCGCCGAGCACCCTGGCCGTGGCCGGCGTGTACGTCTTCGACAAGCGCATCCACGAGATGATCGAAGGGCTCGAGCCGGGCGCCAAGGGGGAGTACCAGATCACCGACGCGATCCAGATGCTGATCACGGCCGGCTGCACGGTCGCGCCGGTGGAGGTGCGCGGCTGGTGGAAGGACACCGGCAAGCCGGAGGACATCCTCGATGCCAACCGTCTCCAGCTCATGCGCGTGAAGGGTGACATCTGCGGCCAGGTCGACGAGTCCAGGCTGGTGGGTGAGGTCGTGGTGCAGGACGGCGCCGTCGTCAAGGACACCACCATCTTCGGTCCCGCCATCATCGGCCGCGGCGCGCGCGTGGAGAACGCCTACATCGGCCCGTTCACCAGCATCGGCGACGAGGTCGCGGTGGTGAACGCCGAGCTCGAGTACGCCGTGGTGGGAGCACGCTCGACCATCCGGGGCGTGGGCCCGCGCATCCAGGGAAGCCTCATCGGCGAGGACGTCCACATCGAGGGCCACCGAGGCCGCCCCAGCACGCACCGCTTGATCGTCGGCGACGAGAGCAGGATCATGCTCCAGGAGCTCTGAGGGCGGGCCGGAACGGCGAGCGGGCACGCGGCCGCCGATCGGCCGAGATCGGGCGAGCCGCGTTGGCTCGCCCGATCGAGACGGTCAACCGACGAGACGGCAGAACGAGTCGAGTGAGCGAGACGAGCGGCCGCGGCGAGCGACAAGACGACCGACAAGAGCGAGCGACAAGACGACCGACCGAGTCGACCGATGGCAACGGCTGACAGATAGCGACTGACTGGGACGACCGAGCGGCGCGTGCCGGGGCCACCCGGCGCCGGTCGTCCGGTCCGACGCGTGGCCGGCGTTCGGCGTAGCGACGCGTTCGGCGTGGCGACACGTCTGGCGTGGCGACACGCCTGGCGTGGCCAGCCGTGCATGCGGCTCACTGTCATATCCAATTTGCTCATTTGACCATTTCAATAGTTACGTCTTGCGCCTATCGGCAAATCTTGTGCAGAACGTCAAGCAAATAGTCGACACCTGATCATCTTGCACTTGACAGCATGCAAGTACACACCTATGCTTGCCCAAGCCGCCTACCCGGCGGCGCCGGTGCCGAGGCCGCGCCTGGATCGCGCGCGCACGCCTCGCTGGCGGCTCGAAGCCGCGCGAGGCCCCTGCCGAGCGGTCCCAGGCGCGACCCCTATCCGCGCCCGGCACCTGTGGAGGTGATCATGAAGCGCCGCAACCCGACCGACGTGGGCCGCACGCCAGGCGTGGGCCCCAGCCGAGAAGCCGTCGGCCGAGCCCTGCGAAGGGGTCTTCCCCTCTTCCTGGTGGTTGCCCTGGCCGGCATCGCCGGCGCCCAGGGCGCCGACGCCACCACGAAGATCACCGTCGCCGTCGACACCATCTGGGTGCTGGTGACGGGGGCGTTGGTCTTCTTCATGCAGGCCGGCTTCGCGCTGGTCGAGGCGGGCTTCCAGAGCGCCAAGAACGTCGTGAACATCCTGATGAAGAACGCGTCGGACTTCATGATCGCTTCGATCGCGTGCTGGGCGTTCGGTTTCGCCTTCATGTTCGGGAACGGCATCGGGCTGCTCGGGCTCCACGGCTGGTTCCTGCAGGGCCCCGACACCAGCCCCCTGACCGGCAGCGCCTACCACGGCATCTTCGCCTCGCTGTCGTGGACGGGCGTGCCGCTGTTCGCCAAGTTCTTCTTCCAGCTCGTGTTCGCCGGCACCGCGGCCACCATCGTGTCCGGAGCCATCGGCGGTCGCGTCAAGTTCCCGGCCTATCTCATCTTCTCGGTCGTGATGACCACGTTCGTCTACGCGATCATCGGCCACTGGGCCTGGGGCGGCGGCTGGCTGTCGCAGCT